>NZ_JALKFY010000004.1:0-172104 GCF_023242985.1 Frankia sp. Mgl5
TCAGTGAGTCCATGGACTCACTGACCCGCCACACATCCTCAGGCAGGTGGGGTGGGTCAGCGGTCGCGGCGGGCTGCGGCCAGGCCGGCGATGACCATGATGACGCAGCAGCTGATGCCGACGACGTAGCCCCAGCCGCGGTGACCGAAGGAGTCGAACGCGGCCCCGAGACCGAAGATGACCAGCGCGAACAGCATGACGGTGAGGAACGCGGCCAGCAGTTTCTGCGCGGGAGGCGCAGGCGCGCTCACGAGACGGCTCCGATCCGGAGCCGGGCCACCCGAGGCTGGGCCACCCGATCCTGGGCCGACCGATCCTGGGCCGACCGGAGCTGGACCGACCGGCCCAGGGCCGGCCGGAGCTGGGCTGTCGACGTCCGTGGCCGGGGTGTGCGCGGCCGCGGGGGCGGGGTGTTCAGGGCTGCCGCTTGCGGGCGTGGGTCAGCACGACGCTGCCCGTGGTGTCGGGTGCGCGGCGGTCGGAGAGGGCGACCAGCGGGGAGAAGACCGCGGCCGCGTTCCATCCGATGCGCCCGCCCTTGGCGGACAGGCCGAGGTAGAGGCGCTCCGCCCGTTCGGACCGGAACATGTAGGTCTGGCGGACCACCTCGAGCCCGGCGTCGGCGAGCAGCTTCGTGAGCTGCTCGCCCGGGTAGGTGTGCTGCACGTGGTAGCGCTCGCGGTGGCTGGCGAAAAGGTCCGGCCAGCGTTCGGCCCGGGTCAGGGCGTCCGCGGACATCACCAGGTCGCCGCCGGGGCGCAGGACTCGGGCCATCTCGGCGAGTGCGGCGGGGCCGTCGTCGAAGTGCTCGATCGCGCAGACCGACATGACGATGTCGAAGGTGGCGGGGGCGAACGGCAGGCGCAGCGCGTCACCCTCGACGAGGCTGGGACGGTGCTTCAGGCGGCTGCCGAAGTCCAGCTTGTGGCGGGCGAGGTCCAGGCTGACGGCGCGGGCGCCGCGGCGGACCGCCTGGCCGGCCCAGTAGCCGTCGCCGCCGGCGACGTCGAGCATGGTCCGTCCGTGCAGGTCGCCCGCCCAGGAGAGCAGGGTCCCGACCTCGCGGCGGCGCATGACATGCACCTGGTGACCCGCGTAGGCGAGGGCGTCGTCACGTAGGGAACTCATGGCGCACAGTCTGCCTTTCCCACCAGGCGGGACCTGGTCCCGACCCGCTGAACATCCAACTGATCACACTCACAGGCGACACATTTCGGGTTGCCCCGCTCCTGAGCCGCCGACAGCGGCGCCTTCGCCGTCAGCACGGTTTCAGCACGGCGTCGAGGTAGCTGTCCCAGGCGCTGTCGACGTCGGGCGGAGTCACCTTGGCGCGCAGGGCGGCGAGGACTCCCGGCTCGTACAGCCGGCGCAGGGCCGCCGCCAGCGCCGCCGGGTCGTCGGGCGGCACGAGCAGGCCGTCGACGCCGTCGTGCACGGAGGTCGTGAGCGTGCCGACGCGGGTGGCGACGACGGGGACGCCGTGCAGGTGCGCGAGGTCGACGTTCTGCGAGGCGGTGCCGGCCCGGTAGGGCAGGACGAGGGCGTCCGCGGCGGCGAACAAGGCGGGGACGTCCTCCGCCGGCACGTAGCCGGGGCGCAGCGTGACCCGCTCGCCGAGGCCCAGCTCGGCCAGCAGGGTACGAGTGCTCTCGATGCCGCCCCAGAACTCCCCGGCCACGGTCAGGCGGACGTCCTCGGGGCCGGCGGCGAGGGCGCGCAGCAGCACGTCGAGGCCCTTGTACGGCCGGACCAGCCCGAAGAAGAGCAACTCGCGCGACGGCGACGGCGACGGCTGTGACGATCCCGCCTCTGGCGCGCCCGCCGACCCGGCCCCGGCCAGGATCGTGTCCCCGCCGGCGGCGGTCCACAGGTGGGGTGCCATCTCGGCGACGCGCACGGGGGCGGCGGTGAGCTCCGCGGCGAGCCTGGCCTGCGGCTCGGTGTGCACCAGGACGGCTGAGCAGCGGCGGAGCACCGCGGAGACCAGTGGCTCGTCGATCCGCCGGCGCTCGTGCGGTAGCACGTTGTGGCACAGCGCGAGGACGTCGCGGGACGACCGGCCGCCCCCTGAACGCCCACGCAGCCCACGCAGCCCACGCAGCCCACGCAGCCCACGCAGCCCGGCCAGGATGCCCAGGTAGGCGGGAGCCTGGATCGGGGTGACGACGACGAGGACTACAAGGTCCACCGTGGCGCCGGAACCCGGGCCGCCCGAGGCCGGAGCACGCAGCCGGCGGCCCAGCCGGAACCACGAGTCGGGGCGGCGCCAGGACAGCGGGTAGGACGTCGCCGCGAACGGCGTCCCCTCCGGGGTGTCCACCCGTTGTTGTCCGGGGTAGAGCCGCGCCGGGTACTGGCGGGACCACGACTCGATCCGCACCTCGTGCCCGCGCGCGGCGAGGCGGTGCGCCAGCTCGGTGGTGTGCTGGGCTATGCCGCCCTTGTACGGGTGGGTCGGCCCGATGATCGCGATACGCACGCCGAGGCTCAGGTGTCGCTGCGTGACCGGGCCACCAGGTCACCGATCAGCGCGAGAACCACGATCTGGAACCCGACAAGGATCGCGAGCAGCGTGGAGGTGGTCACCCGCAGGTCGTACCGGACGAGGTCGACGATCAACTTCACGAAACCGAGCGCCATGATCCACAGGGCGACCGGCATCAGGACCTTGATCGGGTCGAAGTACATGACCATCCGCAGCACCTGCAGGATGTATCGACGGGCGTCCTTGAAGGGGTGGAACTTGGACGTCCCCGAGCGCTTCGCGTAGTGGATCGGCAGGTAGTCCACGGGGTGCTGGTTGGACAGGAACGCCATGGTGATGGTGGTGACGCAGGAGAATCCCGGCGGGAGCAGGCGCAGGTACGGAAGCGACACGTCCCGGCGGAACGCGCGCAGGCCGGAGTTCAGGTCGGGAATCTTCGTCCCGGACAGCCGCTGCGCGACCATGCGAATGAACCACTTGGCCGGCACGCGGGCCCACTTGTGCGTGCCCTCCTCGGTCGTCCGTGCACCGACGACCTGATCGACGTCAGGGTTTTCGTCCAGGTAGCGAACAAACTCCGGAATGCGCTCGTTCGGGTACGTCATGTCCGCGTCGGTCCAGACGACGATCTTCCCGCGGGCCTCCTGCGTGCCGATGCGCCGCGCCGTGCCCGAGCCGCCGTTGCGCCGGAAGGGCATCAGCCGCATATGGGGGAAGTTCGCCGCCACGTCGCGCAGGACGTCCAGCGTGCCGTCGGTCGACTTGTCGTCGATCACCAGCAGCTCGTAGCTGTACCCGCTGACGTCCATCGCCGCCGTGATGCGCTCGAGCTCGAGGACGACGTGATCCTGCTCGTTGTAACAGGGGAGCACCACGGTCACGTAGGGCGGTGTCTCCACAGCCGTCTTGGTCGGCTGTTCGGCTGGATGGATGGCGCTGACACTCACGTCGGTGTGACTCCCGGTCGTCGTTGCGTGCCCGCGTTCCGTCCCCGGCAGGTCGCGGGCAGTCCGCTCTCCAGGGTGACACGGCCTGCGCCGGGGCCCGAACTCCGGTCGCCCCCCGACTGCGCCTACTGTTACCGCTCGTGGGGACGTTCAGAGGTGATCTACGGGAGTATGTGCGCCATGTGCGGACTCTGCGGGCGGCACGGGAGACGTCAGCCCGTTCGTTCGTGGCCGGTCTTCGGTATCCACTCGCACACAAGCAGCCGATCTGGATCGGTTCACCGACGGTGATCGAGGGCCACGAGCGGATCGAGTTCGCCGACGGCGCCGCGCTGCGCATCGGGCTCGCCCCGTTCGGGCTCACCACCAAGCACGACGTGTCGATCCTGCGCGTGCACCCGGAGGGCCGGGTGCGCTGCGAGGGCGTCGTCTCGCTGCAGCGTGGCATCCGCGTCGTGGTCGACTCGGGGGTGCTCGAGCTCGGCCCGTTCGCCAACATCAACGGCTTCGCGAAGATCCTCGTCCGGGAACGGGTGAGGATCGGCGCCTACTGCAACGTGTCGTGGAACACCCAGCTGCTCGACAACGACTTCCATCCCATGGTCGTGGACGGCGTGGAACAGCCCATGAGCGGGCCGATCGTGCTGGAGGACCGGGCCTGGATCGGCGCCGGGGCGATCGTCCTGAAGGGTGTGACCGTCGGGGAGAGCGCCGTCGTCGCCGCCGGTGCCGTGGTGACGAAGGACGTCCCGCCCAAGGCGATCGCGGCCGGCTCACCGGCGAAGATCGTCGGGCACATCGACTACTGGCGCTGAGCCGGTGTCCGTGTCGCTGGCCGCCTCCCCCACCGGCTACCCGGTCGGAGCGCGCTTCCGGCCGATCATGCTGCTGCGCTCGGCGCCGCTGCCGATCTGGCTGATCACCGGGCTGTTCGCGGCGCTGCTCGCGAGCTGGTCGGTGCTGGTGCCGCAGTACCACGCGCCCGACGAGCCGAACCACGTCGACGCGGTGATGCGGCTGGTCCAGGGCGCCGGATGGCCGCATCCCGGCCACGCGTTCGTCCGTCCCGACGGGGTCGGCACTATCGCCGCGTCACCCTACGGAACCGAGGCGCTCCCCTACGACCTCGATTACGCCCCGATCGCCAAGGGCGACGCCACGCCGCGCGCCGACCGGCCGACCTGGGACGAGATGGGCGACACCCGCCAGCCTGACGGCGAGCCGCAGCCGCCCGGGGAGATCCAGCAGCTCGTTCAGCACCCACCGCTGTACTACTGGGTGGGCGCCGCCGTGCTCTGGGCGCTGCCCGGCGGCGACGGCGACGGCCTGCGCTGGGACGTCACCATCGGGATCCTGCGTCTGATGAGCGCGCTGATGGTGACGCCGCTCCCGCTGCTCGCGTGGGCGGGGGCGCACCGGCTCAGCGACGGCAACCGGGTCGCGTCGACCTGCGCCGCGCTGGTGCCCCTGGCGATTCCGCAGCTCATCCACATCGGATCGAGCGTCAACAACGACAACCTGCTCGCGCTGACCGCGGGCCTGGCCACGGTGACGATCGTCTACGTCCTGTGCGGGGACACGTCCCTGCGCACGGCCGCGTGGGCCGGGGTGTTCATCGGGCTCGCCCTGTTCTCGAAATCGCTGGCGATCGTGCTCGTGCCGATGGTGGCGCTCGCCTACCTCGTCGCCTGGCGGCGCGCCCGGCGGGACGCGCACGCCCTGCCCGCGCCGGCGGCGCGGCGCGGCCCGGACGACCCGTTCCTGCTCGCCGAGACCGGTCTCATGGCGGTGCCACCGGGTTCGACCCGGCCCCCGTGGCGGCAGGTCCTGCTCGGCGGCGCGCTCATGATCGGGTTCGGCGGCTGGTGGTGGGTCGTCAACGTCGTCCGCTACCAGACCTTCCAGCCCGAGACCCCGGGATTCCCCCTCGGCGACCACCTGAATGACTGGGGGGATTACACCGAGGTACTGGTCAACGGGACGATCCTGCGCTGGTGGGGCTCGTTCGGCTGGTTCGAGGCGAACCTGCCGACGGAGTTCGTCCGCTCCGCGAGCGTCGCCGTGGTCGTTCTTTTCGCACTGGCGATCATCCGGGGACGCGACGGCCGGACGCGGGTGAATCTACTGTTCCTGCTGTGGCCGACAATCGGCCTGTTCGGACTGATGACCCTGCAGTCGGCGCTGGCGTTCGCCGACCATCACCACGTCAGCGGGATCTCGGGGCGCTATCTGTACGCGGGCCTACCTTCGCTGGCGATCGGCGTGGGAATGGGTGTTCTGGCATTCGGCCGGCGGGCCTCCCGGGCCTTTCCCACCCTTTTCTTCGCGGCCGCCGCGGCGGCCCAGTGGTGGTCGATAAAAACCGTTCTGCCGTACTTCTGGAAGCCCCCTGGTGGCGATCTCGCCGACGCCTGGGACGCGATGACGGCCTGGTCCCCCTGGCCGCCGGCCGCCGCCGTCACCACGATGTGGATCGGCGCCGCGTTCGCGCTGGCAGTGCTGGTGAGCTGCGTGTGGATCGCGTTCCGCCTCGGGCCGGAGGCCGACCCGGACCCGGCCGGCTCCGCGCCCCGGGGCCTGGATCTCGCCGATTCGTGGCCGGCGGTTCTCGAACCGGTGGATTCGGAGCCGGAAAGCTCGGTCTGGGCACGTCCCGATCCGTCGGATCAGGAACCGGCGCCGCCGGGATCAACCGGTTCGGCACCGGCGAACTCGGGATCGGCGCATTCCGAGGCCGGACCAACCGAATCCGCGCGGATGGACTCGGCACCTGTGGACTCCGGCCCTATGGACATCACACCTGTTGACTCCACACCCGTTGACCCCGGGTCTCCCGAGTCGGGGCGTTCCCAGGCGACGAGTACCTCGACGACGCGTTCCGCGGCAAAAGGCGACCCGTCGAGCGTGACGAGCCCGGTGCCGTCACACTGAATCCAGGCTGTGGAGCGCACGCGTAAGCTCTGCGGTGTCAGCCATCTCGGTTCGGGGGGAGCCGTGCGCCGAAAGCGGGACTGGGAGACCGCGCCGCCTCCGGATCCCACCGGGCCCTCGACCACCGCCGCGTCGAACATCGCGCTGCCACTCGGTTCGGACGACCCCGAACAACTTGGGCTTTACCGGCTGCTCGGGCGTCTCGGCGAGGGCGGCATGGGAACGGTCTACCTCGGGCGCAGCCCGGACGACCGGCTCGTGGCCGTCAAGGTGATCCGGGCCGACCTGGCCCGCGTCCCCGAGTTCCGGGCCAGGTTCCGGCGGGAGGCGGACGTCGCGCGCCGGGTCGCCCGCTTCTGCACGGCCGAGGTGCTCGACGTCGTCGACCCGCTCGACGGGCAGCCGTACCTGGTCACCGAGTACGTCGACGGTCTCACGCTGGCGCAGGCGGTGGCCGTCGAGGGCCCGCTGCGCTCGGCGGACCTGGAGCGCGTCGCGGTCAGCGTCGCCGCCGCGCTGACGGCCATCCACGGTGCCGGGCTGGTGCACCGTGACCTCAAACCGTCCAACGTGCTGCTTTCGACCCTCGGCCCGCGGGTGATCGACTTCGGTATCGCCCGCGCCCTCGACGCCCAGACCATGCTCAGCCAGGAGATCCAGCGCATCGGGACGCCGGCGTTCATGGCACCCGAGCAGGCCAACGGCCTGGCGGTGACCGCCGCGGCCGACATCTTCGCCTGGGGCGGGCTCGTCACTTATGCCGGCACCGGCTCCTATCCGTTCGGGGACGGGCCGACGCCGGTCCAGCTCTACCGGGTCGTCCACCGGGAACCGCTGCTGGACGGCCTCGACCCCGCGCTGCGGCCGATCGTCGAGCACGCCATGCGCAAGGACCCGGCCGAGCGGCCGTCCGCGCAGGAGCTGTTCCTCCGGCTGGTCGGCATGGGGCCGGCGACCCATCCCGACCCCGACGTCACGCGGGTCATCAAGACAGGTTCACCCCCCGTCATCACCCCGGGCACGGACCCTCGGGCCGGCTCCGGGGCACCACCGTTGGACGGCGCTCCCGCCGGCGCCGCGCCGTCAGGCCAGGCTGGCGGTGCCGCACCGCCGGGCCAGGCCGGCGCCACGGTGCAGGCGCCCCAAGGCGGCGGTGCCGTGCTGCCGGGCCAGTCGACCGGTGCCGGTGCCGGCACCGGCGCGGCCGGAACAGGCGCTGGCGTGGCTGGTGCGGGCACCGATGCGGGCGGCACGGGAACGGCCTCGGGCGGCGGGACGACGGGGCGCGAGGCACGATCGCTCGCCGACGTCCCCGCACAGCCGGCGCCCGAGCACGACCAGGCCGGCGGCCCCCGCCAGCCGGCGCCGGGCGGCGGGCACGGCCCCCGGGCCACCCGGTTCCTCGCGGCGACCTCGCGGCGCCGGTTCACGCTGTTCGCCGCGCCGGTGATCGCGCTGCTGCTGATCGCCGCGCTCATCCCGCTGGCCTTCAGCACCGGCGCCGGCAAGGAGGAGACCCAGGCCGACGTGGCGCGGCGGGTGGCCTCGACCGCCGAGGCGGTGCGCGACTCCGACGCCGGCCGCGCGGCGCGGCTGAGCCTCGCGGCGTTCCGGATCAGCCCGGTGCCGCAGGCCCGCGCCAGCCTGCGGACGTCCTATTCGGCCGCCACCGCGACCGTACTGACCGGGCACACCGGCTCCGTGCTCGGCCTGGGCATCAGCCCGGACGGGCGGACCATCGCCACCGCCGGCGCCGACAACGTGGCCCGGCTGTGGGACGTCTCCGACCGGACGCGCCCCCGGCAGCTGTCCACCATCGACGCGCACGGCGCCTGGGTGCTCGACGCGGCGTTCAGCCCCGACGGGAAGCTGCTCGCGACCGTCGGATACGACCGCGCCGCGCGCCTGTGGGACATCAGCGACCGGACCAGGCCGAAGCAGCTCTCGGTCATGCTGGCGCACAACGGGTACGTCCTCGACGCCGCCTTCTCCCCCGACGGGAGGATGCTGGCCACCTCGGGCTACGACAACACCGCCCGGCTGTGGGACATCACGAACCCGTCGTCGCCACGCGAGCTCGCCGTGCTCGACCGGCACACCAGCTGGGTCAACGAGGTCGCCTTCAGCCCGGACGGCAAGCTCCTCGCCACCGCGAGCGCGGACCACACGGCCCGCCTGTGGGACATCGCCAACCCGCGCCAGCCCCGCCCGCTGGCCGCCATCACCACGCACACGGACTTCGTCTGGACGGTGGCCTTCAGCCCCGACGGGCGGCGCCTGGCCACCGGTGCCTACGACGGCCTGGTCAAGATCTGGGACATCACCGACCCGACCAGGCCGGGCGCGACCGCCTCGTTCCGTGCGGACGAGAAGTGGGTCTTCGACGTCGCCTACAGCCCGGACGGCCGGACCCTGGCCACCGCCGGCTGGGATACCAGCGTCCATCTGTGGGACCTGACCGCGCCGGGCCAGCCCGCGCCGGCCGGCCGGGTCTCCGGCCACGGCGACTGGGTCCAGGCCGTCGAATTCATTCCGGACGGGACGTCCATCGTGTCCGTCAGCGACGACCACACGGCCCGGATCTCCCGGATCGACGACGCCGGGCTGGTCGCGCGCGCCTGCGCGGACCCGTCCCGCCAGATCACTGCGGCCGAGTGGCAACGCGACATCATCGACATCCCGTACCAGCCGGTCTGCTAGTACCGAGTCGGAACCAGTCGAGGCGGAAGCGGGTCGTCGTCACGGTCTGCTCGCCCGTGGTCGAGACGGTCGAGGCGGTCTCCGCGGTCGAGGCGGATTCCGTTCCAGTAGCCGGCGAGGGCCGACTTGAGTTCGTGGATCACCCTCGGCCGTTCGTCGTGGGTCGCGGTGGCGATGGTCGGCATCACGGCGGTGAAGATCTGGAACGAGACCGTGGCGGCAAGATGGACCTCGCCGGTGCTCCGATCCGGTGCGAACTGGCCGATCAGGGCTTCCACCTCATCGCAGATCGCCGCGTGCAGCGCCGCGGTGGCCGCGGCGAGCTCCGCGGAGACACAGGCTCCGGCGAGAAGCGACCTGGCGGCCGGGTGCGCGAGGTTGAACGCCACGATCGGGTCGACGACCCCGTCGACGATCTCCGGCATGGGCAGGTCGGCGAGTCCGGCGCAGAAGTGGTCGCCGCCCGTCTGGGCCAGATGGGCCAGGTAGCGCCGGGAGAGGGCTTCGACGATCGCTGGCTTGTTGGCGAAGTACTGGTACAGCGAGCCGGGTGAGATCCCGGCCCGCGCCGCGATCAGGTTGGTCGTGGCGGCGTCGTAGCCGACCTCGGCGACGACCTGTTCAGCGGCGTCCAGGATCGACTCGATGCGGCGGCGCCCGCGCTCCTGGCGCTTCGGCCCCGCCTGCTCCTCGGGCTCCTTCGCGGGCACCACGTCGTCAGTCCCCTCCGCGCGCGGTTGACGAATACGAGCGATCGCTCGCACTCTTCCCAAACACGAGCGATCGCTCGTATTGTTCCAGGCGCGAGCGATCGCTCGTGTTGTTCCAGGCTACCGAGGAGTATCGACATGGCTGGCGACTCGACGGTGCGCGGTCGGACCGCGATCGTGACCGGCGCATCGAGCGGCATCGGCCGGGCGATCGCGGAGCGGCTGGGGGCCGGTGGCGCGACGGTCCATCTCGTGGGGCGGACCCCGGAGCCCATGCGGGAGTCCGTCGCCCGGATCGAGGCCACCGGCGGGGCCGCGACCGTTACCGTCCTCGACGTTCGCGACAGCGACGCGCTCGCGGCCCTCGTCGGCCGGGTCGCCGAGGAGGCCGGCCGCCTGGACGTGATGGTCAACAACGCCGGCGTCGCCCGCAACGGCCCCATTCTGGCCGAGGAGATCGAATGGTCCCGGGAGATGCTCGACGTCAACGTGCTCGCCCTGCTGGTCGGCTGTCGGGCCGCGATCGAGGCGATGCGCCGCACCGGCAGCGGCGGACACCTCATCAACATCTCCTCGACCGCCGCGCTGCGGCCGGACTCCGGCATCTACGGGGCCACCAAGGCAGCCGTCAGCTACCTCAGCGAGGGACTGCGCCAGGAGCTCGAAGGCGACGACATCCGCGTCACGTCCCTGCTCCCCGGCCCGGTCGCGACCAACGCCGTGCGCAACTTCGCCCCGGAGGCGGTGGCGGGCATCGCCGCGCTCGCCGGTGTCGGCCTCCAGCTCTCCCCGGGCGAGCGCCTCCCCGACAAGGTGCTCGACGCCGCGCAGAACGCGCTCGCGACACACATCGCCCGGCCCGACGACATCGCCGACGCCGTGCTCTACGTGCTCGGCACCCCGCTCCGGCTCAACATCCCCGAGATCGTCGTGCGACCGGCGCAGACGCTGGCACTCTGACAAACCGCCGGGGTCACCGGACCACCTGCCTAGTGCTCGGGGTCAGCGGATGCGGTGGGCCCGGCGGAGCCGGTGGCGGGGCGGTTCGTGGTGGATCCGTGGTCGGCGAGGCGGGTCAGGCCGGAGCCCAGTCGGGCGACAACGGCACTGCCGACGCGGCCGCCGGCAGAGCCTGCCGCGGCCTGCGCGCCGGAGCCGCCCCCGAGGCGCGCGCGCAGCGCGGCGTTGGCGATCCGGGCCGCGGTGACCAGCTTCGGCTCGTCCGGGGACGCGGGCGCCCACGGCGGGCGGGGGACCTTGCGTGCGGCGGCCAGCTCCTGTTCGAGCTCGCTGATCCGGTTCAGCCGCTGCAGGTCACGGGCGGCGGCCTCGCTGCGCTCGGCGTCGATCCGGGCCCATTCCCGCTGCCGGGCGCGGGCGGCGCCGACCGCGTCGTCCTGCAGCGCGAGGACACGCAGGTACAGGTCGACGCGGTTGCGCTCCATCCGGGCCAGCAGGGTGTTGGCGACCCAGGGGGCGAGCAGGTCGGCGGCGCGGCGGGCCCAGGGGGCGCGGCGGTCGAGGATCACACCGAGGCCGAAGATCGGCGCGATGGTGAAGAAGCGCAGGTCGGGATGCTCGGCGACGAAGTCCTCGACGGCGGTGCGCACGCCGTTGCGGGGCCCGCCCTCGGCCAGGGCCCAGGAGAACGCGCCCATGCCGCGGAAGCCGCGACCGGGGACGGCGTCCGTCCTGTCGATCTCCACGCCGACGTCCCACGAGTTGGGCTGGCGCATCGACTCCGGGATGCGGTCGGGGGCGTAGTACTGGTCCCGGCGGCCGGCGGGCCATCCGACGTCGTGCAGGATCACCAGCGGGAAGTAGGAGCGGCCGAAGTCACGCACGGCGGTCTCGATCATCCCGAGCTCGCCGCGGACCGTGGCGTAGTTGTGGTCTCCGTCGATCAGATAGGCGTCGGTCGGGGCGTGGCCGTCGAGCGCCTCGGGGCTGTAGCCACGGATGACCTCGACGTCGAGACCACCGCCGGAGGACGGCGCGACACCCGGTTCGGGGTCGATGACCAGCAGCCGCCCGCCGCCGCCCCGCCGCAGCAGGTCGACGAGCAGGGACGTCGTCACGCCGCTCTCCGAGCCGATCTCGGCGATGCTGCGCGCGCCGGATGCCTCCAGCAGCGGAACCCACATCTCGCGCAGGTCCGACAGTGAGTGCAGCAGCAGGGGGGCGAGTGTCTTCTCAGTGATCTCGGTGATCTCGGGGGCGTGGTCGCCGCCGTCGTAGGTGACAGCCGCGAGCTCGGCGAAGCTGTCGCGCACCTCGACATCCGTCCCCGCGGCGGCGGGTGCGCGCCCGCCTGCCCCGGCATCACCCGACTCGCTGCCGGCTGGCACCTCACCGCCAGGGGCAGTGCCGCCCGGGGCGGTGCCACTCGGGGCTGCGTCTTCCGGGCCTGCGTCTTCCGGCGTCACGTCACTCGACGCGGCCTCACCGCGGATGCCGCCGCCCGGTGCCCGGAGTTCGGGGCCGCCCGGCGAGGCGCCACCGGAACCCGGCCCCGGCACACCGCCGCTCGCGGCGGAACGACGTGGCGCGGCCCCGGCGCTGCCACGCCTGCCTCCAGCCAGTGGATCCGATCCGCCCGCGAGCACGTCGAACGTCGCGGAGCTCCCCGGAGAGACGACGTAGCCGGACGAGACGGGAGCGGTCGGGCTCCCAGGCGGCCCGGGTCGTTCCGCGGCGGTTGCCGGCGGCCCGGGGGTGACCGGCGGCCCGGGGGTGACCGGCGGCCCGGGGGTGACCGGCGGCCCGGCGGCTACCGGTGGTCCAGCGGTGCCCGATGGTCCGGACGGCCGCGACGGCAAAGGTCCGGTCGGCCGCTCGCCGGGCGCCGAGGCCGGGGGCGCCTCGGGGCGCGGCACCGAGCGCGGTGTGAAGAGCGAGGACGGGGGCAGCGCGGTCGGTGGCGGCGTCGCCGAGGGCCGCGCGGACGGACGCTGCTCGGCCGGGGTCCGCGGCAGCGCCGCCGGCGGCACCACGGTCGGCGGCGGCGCTGCGGTCGGCGGCGGCACGGCGCTCTCGGGCGGCACCGCGCTCCGCGGCGGGGACTGCGCCGGGCCGGAGGCACCGCGTTCGGACGAGCGGCCCGGCCAGGCCACCGTCTGGTCTGTCGACGGGCGGAACCAGCGGCCGGCCGCGTCGACCCCGCCCGGCTGGCCGGCGGGGTCGTCCTGGCCCTGGGCCGGCTGCCTCCCGGCATCCCGCCCCAGGGTCGCACGGTCCCGGCTGTCCGCACGGTCCCGACCGGTCCCGTCGGTGTCGTCCGGGCCGCCGGGCTCGGACGTCATCGCAGGCCGCCCAGCTCACGACGGATCTTGCGGGCGGCGCGGACGGGCAGGCCGGTGCGGGCGACACCGGCCGTGCGCACCTGAAGCGGGTCGGCCCGGATCCCCAACCAGCCGAAGGCCATCTCGACCTCGATCGCGTACGTTCCGCCCAGCGTGGGCTGGGAGGTGAAATCGATCGTGTAGATGATCTGGGGATCGTCGCCGACGATCTCCAGCAGGTTGGCCTGCAGCAGGCGGACCCCGACCAGCGCGATCTGCTGGCCGGCGAGGTCGTCCAGCGACGTGACGGTCACCTTGTACGGCTCGGGGGCGTTGTGCAGGTGGAAGGAGATCGTCAGCCAGTCGAGGCGGAGCAGGCCGCGCCGGCCCGCCGGGTCGATGCGCACCCGCCGGACGCCGACCCCGTCGATGCGCAGGCGCACGATCGACATCCCGTCCCGGCCGGAACGGGTGACCGCGGTCTCCTTCTGGCCGTGGACGAAGTCGGTGCCGGTGTCGACGTACAGCTCGACGGGGCCGGCCGCGGCCTCCGGGGAGACCTCCTCGGCGGGCACCCCGGCCGCGGCCGCCAGGCCGCTGATCACCGCGAGCGACCGGTTCGCGACCCCGGCCACGCCCGCGGGCCAGTACAGCTCCCGCATCGTGATCTTCTCGACGTCCGCGGGGGTC
The DNA here is from genome assembly GCF_023242985.1 of Frankia sp. Mgl5. Lineage (NCBI taxonomy): Bacteria > Bacillati > Actinomycetota > Actinomycetes > Frankiales > Frankiaceae > Frankia > Frankia sp. Mgl5. Next base: position 13,745 of record NZ_JALKFY010000004.1, read on the forward strand.
AGGTAGGGCATCCGACGGACCAGCTCGGGCGGCAGCAGGCCCTCGGTGGAGTCGGAGCCGAAGTTGTCGTCGTGCGCCCAGGCCCCGAACGCCGACGCCTCGGCCGCGGTGGGACGGGAGACGAACCGGGTCAGCGTGCGCAGCGCCGCGTGCCGGGCCCCGGGCTCGGACAGCGACGGCATGGCCGTCTCGGAGCGCCGGTAGCGCAACCACTCCCGCTGGAAGGCGAGGATGCCGTCCTGGACGGCGGCCCGCTGGGCGACCTGGGTCCGCGACGTCCGGTCGATGCTCAGGACGGGCCGGCCGTCGTCGTCGAAGGAGACCAGCGAGCCGATGTCGGGCATGCAGAGCTGTTCGAGCACCTCGGGGCTGCGCATGAGCTGGTTGGCCATCAACTCGGGCTGCCCGCCGGAGGCCGCGTAGCCCTCGATCTGCAGGCCGGCGAGGCGGTGCGTGCCGGCGGCGGCGTTCGTCGCCATGTACAGGCCGACGACGTCGAACTCGCGCCCGGTGGAGGCGAGCAGCCGGGCGAGCAGCGCCTGGATGGTGCCGCCCCAGCCCAGGTCGACCAGCACGATGCGGCCCGAATCGGGCAGCTGGCTGTCGAGGTACTGGACGTAGCGGTCACGCAGCCGGCCGGCGGTCAGCACGATCTCGCTGCGGATGCGCTCATCGGAGCACAGCGCCTCAAGGGTGTCGTCGAGCAGGCCGGGGACGTCGAGCCGGCGGTCGGTGAGCGAGGAGATGCCGGCGACGTCGTCGATGGCCACGCCGAGCTGGCGCAGCAGCTGGCCGACGCTGGGCGCGTGCCGGCGGACGAGGAACCCGCGCAACTCCTCGGGGCTGCCCTCGAACACGTTGGCCAGCGCGCAGACCTGCCGGGACGCCCACAGCGTCGAGGTGGTCACCCCGGCGTCGGCCCCCGGGTCGGCGATCAGCCGGGAGAGGAAGTCACCCTCCCGCATCAGGCAGTAGATGTGGTCGGCACCGTGGTCTCCGGTGCGTTCCACCGCCCAGTCGGCGAACCCGGTGAAGACCGGGCCGAACACCGTCGCCCCGGACTCCCAGTAGCGCCGCAGCCCCGGCGGGACGGCGGCGGCGTCCGCCCGGTGCAGCGAGCGGGCCCGCAGCGCGGTCATGCCGTAGTCGCCGTTCGCGGCGTCGAGGGGGGTGTCGTCCCCGGGGCCGGTGAGCAGGCCCTCCAGCTCGATCGTCGCCTTCAGCGAACCCGAGTACTTCGGGTAGTGGATGGCGACCAGCCCGTGCTCGCGGGCGCTCTCCACATCCGCGACCGGGTGGTCGCCGAGGTGGACGACCCGTGAGGGCTGCAGGTTCGAGGCCGCCAGCATGTGCCGGAACAGCCCGTCACTCTTGCTGATCCCCGAGTCGGAGGAGGTGAAGATCTGGGTGAACGGCACCCCGGCGAGCTCCGGGCGGCTGAGCAGCCGCTCGAGCTGGGCGGCCGAGAAGTACGTGTCGGAGAGCAGGTAGACCGGCAGGCCGAGCTTGGTCATGGCGAGCTCGGCGAGCTCCACCACGGCCAGGTCGGCGCGGCACAGGTCCCGCTCGACGGCGAGCTCGACGTCCATCAGGTCGCCGATGCTGCCCGCGCCGGGCAGCGCGGGGACGAGGACCTGCCAGATCTCGTCCAGGCGCACCTCGTGGGTGCCGCGCACCTCGTGCGAGTGCAGCCTGGCCTTGTGCTCGGCGAAGACCCGCAGCCGGGCGAACTCGCCCGGTGTGACACCGGACGGCAGCTGGCCGAGGTCGGCCAGCCGGTGCCCCAGGGTGATGAACGCGTGAACCGGCTCGGGCACCATGCGCCAGAGCAGAGTGTCGAATACGTCCAGAGTCAGGGCCTGCGCACCGCCCGACTCCAGATGCGACCAGACCTCGCGAAGTCGGACGTCGGTGAACACTGCCCGCCCCCTCCAGGCGACCGGGTCCCCGGTCGCCTCTTCTGGGCCGGCCAGGCGCCCGGCGGGAACATGCGGCTCGGGTACGAGGCGCGGTGTTCGGGTCGTGGCGGCTGCCGGCCGGAGCCAGATAGACGGGTCGATACTATGAACCACCCTGGAGGTGGCAGTCACCGGACTGGGGGCATCACCTCTCGGGCGGGTGCGCGGTACGGTCTACGGCCATCGTCACGAACCCGAGTTGACGACACTCGAGGCCAACCGGTGACGGTTGCGCTGGGCGGAGGAGGGGCCGAGCACGGTGCGGGTCCGAGATGCACGCCCGACGCGGGGAGAAGCAGGCCATGTCGAGGGTGGCTGATCTGTCCACGCTCCCGAAACCGGAGCCGACGCGCGGCGCTCCGGCGAACCGTCCGCGCGGGTCCGGTGCGCGTCACGTCGACCATCGCAGCCGTGCGCAGACCCGGGTCCGCTGGGAGCTGCTGCGAAACCTGATCCGCAAGGACCTGAAGGTCAAGTACAAGGGGTCGTCGCTCGGTTTCGCCTGGTCACTGGCGAATCCGCTGCTCCTCCTGGCCGTCTACACCTTCGTCTTCCAGGTCGTTCTGAAAAGTGGGATCGACAACTTCGGCTTCTATCTGATGTCGGGACTGCTGGTCTGGAACGCGTTCTCCGGCAGTGTCTCGGCCGCCTGCGGCGCCGTGGTGGGCAATGCCAACCTGGTGAAAAAGGTGCGCTTCCCGCTGCTGGTGCTGCCGCTGTCGGCGGTCGGCTTCTCCGCGGTGCACTTCGCGCTCCAGCTCGCGGTGCTCTTCGTCGTCATGCTGGGGTTCGGCTACAGCCTGCTCGGGCCGGAGCTACTGCTGCTGATCCCGGCCGGCGCGGTGGCTCTGCTGTTCACCGTGGCGCTGTCGGTGCTGGTGTCCGCGCTCAACGTCCGTTACCGCGACACCCAGCACCTGCTGGACGTCGCCCTGCTCGCCTGGTTCTGGATCAACCCGATGGTCTACGCGTTCGGCCTGATCCAGAACAGGCTGAACGAGTGGACGTGGGTGTACATGCTCAATCCGATGGCGGTCGTCGTGACCACCTTCCAACGGGCGATCTACGATCCGCCCAAGGGGAACTCGACCGGCTCGGCGCCGATCCTCGCCGATCTGGGGTACCGCTTCTACCTCGAACACCTGGCGATCGCCGGGCTCATCTCGCTGGCCGTGCTGTGGCTGGGGCTGCGAGTGTTCCGGCGGCTGCAGGCCGACTTCGCCGAGGACCTCTAGTGCCGTCGCAACCGCTCGCCCCGCCCCCGATGCAGCCCGCGCAACCGGCCGCCTCCGCGCCGTCGGCGCCGCCGGCACCGGGCGCCCCGGTGGTCATCCGCGCCTCCGGCGTCGGCAAGAAGTTCGTCGCCTATCACAAGCGCGCCACCAGCCTGAAGGAACGCTTCGTCCGGCGGGACACGACGAGCGGCGAGGACTTCTGGGCGCTGCGCGACATCGACGTCGAGATCGGCCGCGGGCAGACGGTGGGGCTCGCCGGGGCGAACGGCTCGGGCAAGTCGACGCTGCTCAAAGTACTCGCCGGCATCCTGCGCCCGACCCACGGCGACGTGTCCGTCAGTGGTCGGATCGCGTCCCTGCTCGAGCTGGGCGCGGGGTTCAACGGCGAGCTCTCCGGCAGGGACAACGTCTACCTCAACGCGTCCCTGCTCGGCCTGTCCAAGCGCGAGATCGACCGGCTCTTCGACTCGATCGTCGACTTCTCCGAGCTGCGCCACAAGATCGACGACGAGGTCAAGCACTACTCGTCCGGCCAGTACGTGCGCCTCGGCTTCGCCGTGGCCGTGCACGTCGACCCGGACGTCCTGCTCGTCGACGAGGTGCTCGCCGTCGGCGACGAGGCGTTCCAGCGCAAGTGCCTGGCCAAGATCGCCCAGTTCCGCGACGAGGGCCGGACGATCCTGTTCGTCACCCACTCCCTCGACCTGATCGAGAACATGTGCGACCGGATCCTGGTGCTGGAGTCCGGCGGTCTGATCTTCGACGGGCAGCCGGTCGTCGGGACGAAGCTGCTGCGCCAGCGGCTGGGCAGCCTGCCCGCGGACAGTCCGATCCCCTTCGACCTGGCGCCGGTGAAGCCGACGGCGGTGGCGTTCAGCCGCAACCCGGGCGGGCCGACCGAGGTGCAGTACGACCCGGGTGAGCAGCTCACGGTCAGCGTCGAGCTCGACCTCACCGACAGCGCGCCGCAGTACGTCTACCTGCACGTGGAGATCATGGGGCAGGGCGAGATACCGATCTGGATGATGGAGACCCCGCCGGGCGGGGTCAGCCCCGGCCCGGGGACCGCCGTGGTGGACTTCGTCGTCCCCCGGCTGCCCGAGCTGCTGGGGGCGTTCGCGATCAACGTCCGGGTGTCGGACGCGGCCACCGGCCAGCCGGTGACGGTACGGCGCTTCGAGGAGCTGTTCGGGGTCAGCGGCCCGCAGGTCGCCGGGCTGCTCAAGGTCGACTACGAGGCGAGGCTGCGCCGATGACGGACCGGGCGACGAGCAACGGGGCGATGACCAAGGTGGCCATGACGGGCCAGGCGGCACCCGAGCCGCTCGCCACGATCGTCATCGTGAACTGGAACGGTGCCCACCTGCTCCCGCCCTGCCTGGACGCCGTCGCCAAGCAGGACGCGCCGTTCACCTTCGAGACGCACGTGGTCGACAACGCCTCGGCCGACGACTCGCGTGAGGTGCTGGCACAGCGCTACCCGTGGGCGAAGCTCGTCCCCTCGGACCGCAACCTCGGCTTCGCCGGCGGCAACAACCTCGCCCTGCGGGGTGTCACGACCCCGTACGCGGTACTGCTGAACAACGACGCGATCCCCGAGCCGGACTGGCTGGCCCGGCTGCTGGCCCCGTTCGCCGAGCCGGGCGGCAACCGGCTCGGCGCCGTCACCGGCAAGGTCGTGTTCCTCCCCCGCTTCCTGCGGCTGACCCTGTCGACGCCCACCTTCTCGCCGGGGCCGCACGACCCGCGCGAGCTGGGCGTCCGGGTGAGCTCGGTGACGGTGAACGGCCGCGAGGCGCTGCGTGAGGTGCTGTGGGAGAAGCTCACCTTCGGCGCCGAGGGCCCGGCGGACGCGCCGTTCTTCTGGACCCGCGGCGAGGGTGAGCTGTGCGTGCCGGTGCCCGAGGGCGGCCCGGTCACCATCGGCCTCACCTGGGCCGCGGACACCGCCAAGCAGGTCACCCTGGGCTGGGCCGGCGCCGGTGACACCACCGCGACGCGCACGCTGCCGGTGGGCACCGAGCCGTCCACCGTGTCGTTCACCGTGGACGAGGGCGCCCCGCGCGTCGACGTGATCAACAACGTCGGCGGGATCGTGCTCACCGACGGCTACGGCGCCGACCGCGGCTACCAGCAGATCGACACCGGCCAGTTCGACAACCCCGAGGAGGTCTTCACCGCCTGCGGCAACGGCATGGCGATGCGGACCGAGCTCGGCCAGGCGCTCGGCTGGTTCGACGACGACTTCTTCCTCTACTACGAGGACACCGACCTCTCCTGGCGCATCCGGGCCCGCGGGTACCAGATCCGCTACGTCCCGGGCGCGGTGCTGCGGCATGTCCACTCGGCGTCGAGCGTCGAGTGGTCCCCGCTGTTCGTGTTCCACACCGACCGCAACCGGCTCCTGATGCTGACGAAGGACGCGACCGCGCGCGCCGCGGTCTCGGCGGTCGCGCGCTACCCGCTGACCACCGCGTCGATCGCCGTGCGGACGTGGCGGCAGGCCTGGCGCTCGCGCAGCCGCCCGGCGGTGCGGCCCACCGTGCTGCGGGTTCGGGTCTTCGCCTCCTACCTGCGGCTGCTGCCGGCGATGCTGCGCCGCCGCCGGGAGATCGGCGCGACCGCCACCGAACGCCGGGTCAGCCTGCAGAGCTGGCTGGTGGAGCGATGACCACGCCCGGCTCCGAGGAGCCCGCGGCAACCGACCAGCCGGCGACTGACCAGCCGGCGACCGATCCGGCGACGACCGTAAAGCCGGTCGCGCCTGGCCCGCCGGTCGCGCCCGGGCTGCGGGCGGCGGTCTACAACCGCTTCTGGCACTCGATGGGCGGCGGCGAGCGCCACAACGGCATGATCGCGCAGGTGCTGGCCGCGGACGGGCTCGACGTCGACCTGATCGGGCATTCCGACGTCGACCTCGACGCGCTCGGCAGCCACCTGGGCCTGGATCTCTCCGGCTGCCGGTACCGGCGGCTGCCGGACCGTGGCGAGGACGCGATCGCCGCGCTGTCCGAGTCGTACCACCTGTTCGTGAACGGCTCGTACATGAGCCGGCTCGCCCCGCGCTCGCCGCGGTCGGCCTACCTGTGCTTCTTCCCGACGCCGTTCGACCACGACATGGCCGCCTGGCGCAAGGCCGCGGTACGCACCGCCGGCCCGCTGCTGCGCGGGGTGAGCCCGGCTGTCAGCTTCGGGCAGGGCTGGTACCCGCCCGAGGGCGGCCGGCGCCGGCAGTGGACGTGGACGAACGGCGAGGGCATCCTGGCCGTCAACCCGGGCGGCGGGCGCACTCTGCGCGCGGACATCGGGCGTCCCGGGGCGAGCGGAGCCGTGCGGCTGCGGGTCGTCGACGCGGACGGCACCGTCCTCGCCAAGCTCCAGATCGACCAGGCGTTCGCGCCGTTCGAGGTAACCCTGCCGTCGTCGACCGCCGGGACGGAGCTCACCTTCGTCAGCGACGTCTTCTCCCCCGGGGTGGCGGACGTCCGCGAGCTCGGTGTGGCCGTCAGCCGGCCGCGGGTCACCGACGCCGACGAGGGGCCGCTGGAGCGGATGGCGCTGCGTTTCCCCTGGCTGCTGCGCGACCCGGCCGACCTCGGCTACCTCGAGGGCTACGACACCGTGATGGCCAACTCCGAGTACACCCGGGGCTGGATCCGGCGGATGTGGCGGCGGGACTCCGACGTGCTGTTCCCGCCGATCCAGGTCGACCGGCTCACCCCGGCGCCGGAGCGCGAGAAGGCCGTCATCACCGTCGGCCGGTTCTTCGCCCCCGGCCTCGGCCATGCCAAGCGGCAGCTCGAGATGGTGCAGTGGTTCGCCGAGCTGTACCGCACCGGTGCGCTGCCCGACTGGCGGATGTACGTCGTCGGCGGATGCGAGGACTCGCAGAAGCCGTACGTCGAGCAGGTCCGCGCCGCCGGGGCGGGGGTGCCCGTCGAGGTCCTGCCGAACGCCCCGCGCGCCGAGGTGGAGCGGCTGCTGTCGACCAGCTCGGTCTTCTGGTCCGCGACCGGCTACGGCGAGGACGACCGCAAACGCCCCTGGACGGCGGAGCACTTCGGGATGACGACCGTCGAGGCGATGGCCGGCGGCTGCGTGCCCGTGGTCATCGACCGCGCCGGGCAGCGCGAGATCGTCCGGCACGGGGTGGACGGCTACCGCTGGACCGGCCCGGAGCAGGTCGCCTCGTTCACCCGCCGGCTCGCCGCCGAGGACGGGCTGCGCTCCCGGCTGGCCGCCGCCTCCGTGCAGCGGGCCCAGCAGTTCTCCGACGCCGCGTTCGCCGAGCGCTGGCACGGCATCGCCGAGCAGCGCCGGCTCTACTCCTGACCGTGGACCCCCTCCTGAGCACGAACCCACTCCTGAGCACGGACTCCTGACCACGGTGCCGAAGCTGCGCGTCGTCCTCGACGGAACCCCGCTGCTCGGGCCGCGCACCGGCGTCGGCCGATACACGGCGGCGCTGCTGGCCGGCCTCGTCGAGCTGCCCGGGGCGGATCTCGACGTGGCGGCCACCGCCTTCACCTGGCGCGGCGGGGCGGGGCTCGACGCCGCCCTGCCCGCCGGGGTCCGCCCGGCGGCGCGCCGCGTCCCGGCGCGGCTGCTACAGGACGCCTGGACACGCTCGGAGCGCCCGCCCACCGAGTGGCTCACCGGGCGGGCGGACATCGTGCACGGGACGAACTTCGTCCTCGGCCCGCTGTCATCGGCGCGCGGTGTGCTGACCGTGCACGACCTGTCGTACCTGCGCACCCCGGACACGGTGTCGGCTGCCTCCGCGCGCTACGCGACGCTGGTGCCGCGCGGGCTGCGCCGCGCCGCCGCGGTGCTCACCCCCAGCCGCGCCGTCGCCGACGAGGTGATCGCCGCCTACCGGCTCGACCCGGACATGGTCACCCCGACCCCGCTCGGCGTCGACGCCGCCTGGTTCGACGCCGCTCCCCCGGCCCGCGGCTGGCTCGCCGCGCGCGGACTGCCCGAGCGGTACCTGCTGTTCGTCGGGTCGGCGGAGCCGCGCAAGAACCTGCCGGTGCTGCTGGAGGCGCTGCGCCGGCTGCGCGCCGACGCGCCCGACACCCCGCCGCTGGCGCTCGTCGGCCCGCCCGGCTGGGGCCCGGCGCTCGACACCTCGGGCCTGCCCGCGGACGCCGTCGTCACCGTCGGCTACCTCGACGACGCCGAGCTGCGCTCCGTGGTCGCCGGCGCGGCCGCGCTGTGCTTCCCGTCCCGCTACGAGGGCTTCGGGCTACCGCCGCTGGAGGCGCTGGCCGCCGGTACCCGGGTCGTGGCCGCCGACATCCCCGCGGTGCGCGAGGTGGTCGGCGCCGCCGCCGGTGTCCGCCTGGTCACCCCCGGCCGGCGGGACGTCTTCGCCGACGACCTCGCCGGAGCCCTCGGCGCCGCGCTCGCCGAACCGGCCGACACCGCCCAGTCCGCCACCCAGGCCGCCGCCGGCCGCGAGCACGCCCGCGCGTTCACCTGGCGGCGCACCGCCGAGCTGACCGCCGCCGTCTACCGCCGCGTCGCCGGCTGAGGGCTGCCCACCCCTCAGCGCGCCCCGCCACGATGGGATGGCGCACGACGCGAGCCTGGCCATCGAAAGGGCTGTCAGGAACACGCCCAGCACGCCCAGCACTGCCAGGACGCCCAGGAGCACCGGGGCACGGTCCGGGCCGACGGCCGTCGCCGCGAGCGCGCCGTGCAGCCGGCCGAGGACATTCCGGCCGGCGAGCTGCGGATCACGCCGCGCCAGCTCACGGCCGAGCATGACCACGACAGTGATCCCGAGCGTCGTGACCAGGGCGGACGTCGGCAGACCGCGCCGCGCGGCCGGGAGCGCCGAGCACGCGCCGGCCAGCGCCACGGCCAGCAGGGGCAGCGCCGGCAGCAGGTAGCGGTTGAAGGGAGCGCCTCCGGCGGCGACGAACCCGACCAGCGTCGCGCCCGCGAGCACAGCCTGCGCGATCGCGACAAGCCAGCACAGCACGCCGACCGCGCTACTCCGCCGGAGGCGACGGCCGGGGCCGGGGCCGGGGCGGCGGAGGTTCCCGGCGGCACGGACGGCCGCGGCGAGCAGTCCGACGACCATGACCAGGCCGACGGCGACAGGAACCCAGCGGGCCGCGCCGGTCAGCAGGACCTGGCGGCCGAAGAAGCCGCGGTAGACGAACCACCAGAAGTCGCCGGAGACGAGCACCTCGCGTGCCGAGCGCGGTTCCGCTCCGGTGGGGAACACCTCGGCGATCCGTCCGGTGGCCGTCGGATCGCCGTAGAGCCTGACGTTGCGCAGGTAGAACCAGCCGGCGGCCAGCACGGTGAGGGCGGCCGTCCCGGCGGCGACGGCTGTTCCCAGCAGGAGGGTGCGGGCCCACCCGCCGCGGGTCCGGGCCGGCACGGCACGGTCCGGCACGGCACGGCCCAGCACGAACGCGGCGGCGACCGCCGGCACGAGAACCGCGGCGGCCAGCGCGCCGCTGGCCCGGCTCAGCGCGGCCGCCGGGATCAGCAGCATCACCGGGACGAGGGTTCGTGCCGAGGGCCCGCGCCGGGCCAGTACGAGCGTCGCCGCGGTCGCGCCGGTGATCAGCGCGACCGCGAGCGCGTCGTTGTAGACCTGTGCGGCGACCACGACGAAGCCGCCGATCACCGCGGTGAGCGCCGCCGCGGCAACCGCCAGGTCGGGCCGGGTGGGCAGCAGGGCCCGGGCCAGTGCCGCCGTGGCCACCAGGGCGCCGATCCCGATCGCGAGGTTGAGCAGCCGCGCCGCGTAGAAGCCGGCCAGCGGATGCCCCGCGGCCCGGCCACCGCCGAGCGGGACGGCCTCGAGCAGGTAGAACAGCGGCGGATGGTTCGCCGTGTAGACGAGGTCGAAGTTGCTCAGCCCGCCGGGGCGGCGGGCACAGGCGGGCAGGATCGCCACCTCCCGCAGGTCGATCGCGGCCCGCGCCTCCTCGGGGGGCACCCGGCAGCCGGCCGGCAGCCCGGGCATGCCCGGGACGGCCGCGCGCACGGCGGTGTCCAGCTCCGGCAGCCGGCCGTCGGCGACCTCGAGGGCGTAGGCGGTGTGCTGCGCCTCGTCGGCCCCCGCGAACGGGGCGGCCGCGAACGCGGTGAGCAGGCCGACGGAGCCGAACAGCAGGCCCACGCCGGCCAAACCGATCATCAGCCAGCGCCGCCGCGGGCCTGACCGGAGCCGACCCGGACTCAACCGGAACCGGCCCGGGTCGGCTCCGGGTCGGGCGGGCTCAGGCCGGGTCGGGCACATCCGCGGCGGCCAGCGCGGCGAAGTCGTGCTCGGCGTGGCCGGCCCGGGTGGCGGCGGCGGTGAGGGCCAGGGTCGCCTCGGCGATCGGCAGCCGTCCCGCGACCGACTCGGTGGCCAGCCGGACGTCCTTGGCGAGCCCGGCCACGGTGAAGGCCGGCGTGGAGTAGTCGCCCGACTCCAGCATCGCCCGCTTGTACTCGACGATGAATCCCAGCGGCCCGGTGGCGAGCTCGGACAGCAGCAGGCTCCGGTCGACGCCGAGCTCGGTGCCGTAGCGGAGCACCTCGGCGGCGGCGGCCGTCGCCTCGGCCAGGCCGAGGTTGAACACCGTCTTGAGCGCGCTGGCGGCACCGACCGGCCCGACATGGTCGATGCGCCCCGGGTCACCGAAGGTCTCGAGGATCCCGCGGGCCGCGGCGAGATCGGCGTCGGCGGCGCCCACCAGGACGCGCAGGGTGCCCGCCTCGGCCGGCCCGATCGTGCCGATCACCGGCGCGTCCAGGTAGCGCAGGCCCGCTGCCAGGGCGACGCTGCCCTGCTCGCGGGCGGCCGCGGGACCGACCGTGGTGCAGTTGATCACAAGCAGGCCGGGCGGCGCGGCGGGGATCACCGCGGCGAGGACATCCGCCGCCGACGCCGGGTCGAACAGCATCAGCACGCAGGCGTCCGCGCCGCGCACCGCGGCCGCCGGGTCGGCCGCCTCGCTGGCGCCGCGGGCCGTCAGCTCGCCGGCGCGCCCGGGTGTCCTGTTCCAGACGGCCAGCTCGTGCCCGGCGGCCAGGATGTGGTGGGCCATCCGGACGCCCATCCGGCCCAGGCCGAGAAACGCGACCCTCACGCGGTACCTCCCTCGTTGACACTCCCGCCGCGGCCGACCGGCCGCGGTCGAAGCACCCGCGCCAGCCCGACCGCGCCGAGCAGCGCGGCCGGGGCGAGCAGGCCGACGACCGATCCCAGGTAGCGGTAATCGAACGCCGAGGTCAGGGAGCTTAGGAGCAGGGTGGACAGGCTTGCTCCCCCGAGCAGCCAGAACAGCCGACCGGGGCCGGCGCGCCCGCGCACCCGCCCGACGATCTGAGCTGGCAGCCCGGCGAGCAGGCCCAGGCCGACCAGGGGCATCGGCCCGTAGCCCAGCCGGGAGTAGAAGGCGAGCAGCTCGGCCGGGGGGTCGTTCAGCCGTGCGGCGGAGAAGTACCCGTCGGCGGCGTGCGGGCCGTCCGAGCCGATCCGGTTGGTGCCCGTCCGGGGCAGCTCCCAGGTGTCGGCGCGGCTGGTGAGCCTGTTCTCGTACGGGACGGGCGAGAAGTACCCGGCCAGGTAGCGGGCGGTCGAGGTGACCATCGTCCACGGCTGCTCGCGGATCACGCGCCGGGCGAACTCGCCGGCGAGCTCCTCGCGGCCCGGTGGGACCAGGTCGTTGCCCTGGCGCAGCGGCGAGTCGTCCGGCCAGAGGTAGGCCACCGGGGAGCCGCGCTCGGCGACGGGGCGCGGGTCGCACAGCGACAGCAGGTCGGGATCGTCGGGCAGGCGGGCGCAGTCGGCGAACGGGGCGACCCGGCCGTACAGGAAGAACCCCGAGTGCGCGGTGACAGTGAAGCCCTTCCCCTGCCCCGCGCTCCACGCCGAGTACGCGACGACCGGGACGGCCGCTCCCAGGACGAACGCGAGCACGGCCCCCGCCGCCACGACCGCCGCGTGGGCCCGCCGCCAGTGCGTGACAGCCAGGACGACGGCACCGGCCGCGCCCACCGCGAGCGGGCCGTAGCCGACCGTGCGGACGGTGAGGCTGGCGCCGAGCAGCAGCCCGGCGACGGCGAAGCGCCACGCGGCCGGCCGCCCGGGCCAGGCCAGCAGCACGAGCCCGCCGAGGACGAGCGTCCCGAACAGGCTGTCGGCCAGGACGAACTGGCCGAGGTCGAGCACCCAGGGGGCCAGCAGTGCCGGTGCCGCGACCACCGCGGCCGGCCAGCTCCCGGTGCGGCGGGCCGCCGCGAGTGGACCGTGCCGCTCGAACAGGCGACACGCCACCGCGTAGAGACCGACCCCGGCCAGCAGCGATGCCGCCTGCTGGCCGAGCACCAGCCGGGTCAGGTGGTCGGGGGCGCCGATGACCCGCAGGAACATCGGGTAGCCCGACGGCCGCCAGTCGCCCGCCCACAGCCGGTTGGTGGCCTGGTCGAGGTAGGCGGGCGAGTCGCCGTAGTAGAAGAGCGCGGGCCGGTAGGCCAGCAGGACGGCAGCCCGGGCCCCGACGGCCAGCGTGAGCAGGATCAGGAAGGCGGCATGGCGCCGCACGAAGCCCCAGCGGCGCGGCGCGCCGGACGGCCGATCCGCGCGCCACCGATCCTCACGATGAGGTCGCGAATTGTGACGATCAGGCTGGGCAGGGCCAGGTTGTAGCGGTAGATTCCCCGCCGCCGGCCCGGCCTGGGAGGGTGGCGTGCCCAGGACGGGCGGCGGGCCCGATGAGCTCGCCATTGCGCCACAGTCTCCCAGGCCGGCCCGGCACGTTCGGCGGCGCCCCCGGCCCGGCGGCCTCCCGGGTCAGGCGTCGGCGTCCTGCGGGGCCTTGTCCAGCGCACCGACGTCCAGCTTGGTGAACAGGCCGCCGGACCACGCGAGGCGACGACCGGCCGGGACGGGCCGGCGCTCCCAGCCGTCGAGGTCGATGCCCAGCACCTCGGCCACCCGGGCCGAGGTGAACGGCAGGAACGGGGCCAGCGCGGTGGTGATGCCGGAGATCGCCTGGATGGAGACCGCGAGGCTGCGCGCCGCGGCCGCCCGGTCGACCTTGACGGTCTTCCACGGCTCCTCGCGGTAGAGGTAGGCGTTCACCTCGGCGGAGATCTCCATCGCCGCCCGCAGCGCCGCCCGCTGCTCGACCTTGCCCAGCAGCTCGCCGACCCGGACGAGGCCGGCGTCCACCGAGTCGAGCAGCGCCGCGTGCACGCCGTCGAGCTCGCCGGTCTCCGGCAGCTCGCCGTCGAAGAACTTGTTGATCTGGGCGAGGACCCGGTTGACGAGGTTGCCCCAGTTGGCGATCAGCTCGTCGTTCACCCGGCGGATGATGTCCGCGTCCGAGATCTCGGTGTCGTTCTGCTCGGGCAGCACCGAGGCCAGGGCGAAGCGCAGCGCGTCCGGCTGGAGCAGGTCGAGGTACTCGCGCACCCCGCGCCCGATGCCCGCCGACTTCGACGCCTTCGCCCCACCGAAGGTGACGTACTGGTTCGCCGGGACGTCCGTCGGCAGGTTCAGGCCGCCGTAGCCGATCAGCATCGCCGGCCAGATGACGGTGTGGAAGGGGATGTTGTCCTTGCCGACGAAGTAGTACGCCGCCGCCTCGGGGTCCTCCCACCAGGCCCGCCATGCCTCCGGATCACCCGAGGCGGCCGCCCACTCCTTGCTCGCCGACAGGTAGCCGATCACGGCCTCGAACCAGACGTAGAGCCGCTTGCCCGGACCGAGCTCGTCGGTCGGCAGCGGGACGCCCCAGTCCAGGTCCCGGGTGATCGCGCGGTCGTGCAGGCCGTCCTTGACGAACTGCACCGACCAGTTCAGGACGTGCCGGCGCCAGCCCTGGCGGGTCTGCAGCCAGTCGAGGAGCTGGTCGGCCAGGCCCGACAGCCGCAGGAAGAAGTGCGTCGTCTGGCGCATCTCCGGGACGGCCCCGGTGACCTTGCTGCGCGGGTCGATCAGCAGCTCCGGGTCGAGGGTGCGCCCGCAGTTCTCGCACTGGTCGCCGCGCGCCTGCTGATACGAGCAGTGCGGGCAGGTGCCGACGACGTACCGGTCGGGCAGGAAGCGCCCCGCGTCCGGGTCGTAGAACTGCGAGGTCTCCTTGGCGTAGATGTAGCCGGCCTCGCGCAGGCGGGTGAACACGTCCTGGGCGACCGCGCTGTGGTTGTCCGTCCGGGTGCTCGTGAAGAGGTCGAAGCTGATCCCGAGCTCGGACCAGATGCGCAGGAACTCCGGGTGGTACCGGTCGACGATCTCCTGCGGGGTGACCCCCTCCTCGTCCGCCCGGACCGTGATCGGGGTGCCGTGCGCGTCGGACCCCGAGACCATCAGCACCCGGTTGCCCGCCATCCGCTGGTAGCGGGCGAAGATGTCCGCGGGCAGGTAGGCGCCGGCGATGTGCCCGAGATGCGGTGCCCCGTTGGCATACGGCCACGCGACGGCGACAAGGACGGGACGGCTGCCGTGCCGCGCCGCCGTGTCGGGAGTCTGAGTGCTCACAGCCATCAAGCTACCCGCTGGACGTCAGCCGAGATCGGCACCGGCGACGAGTGCCCGGCTTGGTCGAGGGCCGGGCGGCCCGTGGCCGTGGCAGTGGCCGTGGCAGTGCCGGTGTCAGCCCCGCAGCTCGGCGCCGAACTCGGCGAACGCGGCGGCGAAGCCGTCGTCCCAGGAGCGCAGCGGCCGCAGGCCGGCGTCCAGCCAGGACCGGGCCGAGAGCACCGAGTAGGCCGGCCGGCGCGCCGGGCGTGGGAACTCCTCCGTCGTCGTCGGCCTGACCTTCGCCGGGTCCTGGCCGAGCGCGGCGACGATCGCACGGGCGAAGCCGTACCAGGTCGTCTCCCCGGCCGCGGTGCAGTGGTACACCCCGGGCGCCGGGCGCGCGGTGACCAGGTCGAGCAGGCCGGCGGCGAGGTCGGCCGACCAGGTCGGGCTGCCGTGCTGGTCCGCGACGACGGCGAGCTCGTCGCGCTCCCGGGCCAGCCGGGCGATCGTCTTCACGAAGTTGCCGCCGGTACGCCCGTACACCCAGGCCGTCCGCACGACGTACGACTCCGGGCAGAGCGCCAGGACGGCCTCCTCCCCCGCGAGCTTCGTCCGGCCGTACACCGACACCGGCGCCGGCGGGTCGTCCGTCTCGTAGGGCTTGGTCGCGTCACCGTCGAAGACGTAGTCGGTGGAAAGGTGGACGAGCGCCGCGCCGGCCTGGGCGCACGCGGCGGCCAGGTGGGCCGCGCCGGTGGCGTTCACGGCGTACGCGCCCGCCTCGTCCGACTCGGCGCCGTCCACGTTCGTCCAGGCGGCGGTGTTGATCACGACGAGCCCACCCTGGATCTTCGCCGGCCGGGCCTGGTCGGCGATGACCGCGCGCACCTGGGCCGCGTCGGCGAGGTCGAGCTCGGATCGGGCGAGCCCGCACCAGGCCCGTACTCGCGGGTTGTCAACCTGCGACTGAGCGTCGAGGAGACGACACAGGTCGCTACCAAGCTGTCCACCGGCACCAGTGACGAGGATGCGCACCCCGCGAGTCTGGCAGACGTATACGAACAGCTGGCGACACCCCGACAGTGACGTCGCCATCACGCGCAGTCGGCCGGACCGGCACCGACCGGCCCGAGAAGGCTGCGGCTACCCTGATCCCGGTGACGCCCGAGACGCCAATGACCGAAAAGCCCGACCTGCGCGAGGATCAGCCCCGCAGGTCAGGCGGCCCGGCCGGCGCGGGCACCGAGGAGGCGACAACCGCCTTCAGGGAAGAGCCAGCTGACCTCGAGGCGCCTCCCGGCCCGGACGTGCCAGCCGCACCGGCCACTCCGGTGCCAGCCATTCCGGTACCGGCCCCGCCCGCCGAACCAGCGGCGTCCGCGGCCCGGCCTCCGCGGCGACCGCGGCGCGTTCCGGTGATCGTCCTGCTCATCACCGCACTGCATGTGGCCCTGCTCGTGACCTACTCGTTCGTGTACACGACCTGGACGGGCTACGACGAGGCCCAGCACGTCGACATGGTCTACGGCCTGCAGCACGGGGCCGGCTGGCCGGCACCGGGTGAGAAGATGATCGCCACCGGGGTCGCGGCGACATCCGACGACTTCGACCGCGGCCGGTTCCAGGACATGTTCCAGTCCGGCGGCAAGCGGCGTGGCTCCCCGTCGTTCGCGGAGATCGCCCCCACCCCGCGCGACGCCCGGCAGTCGTTCGACGAGCTCGGCGGGCCGACCCCGGTGGACGACGGCCGGCTGTCCAACCAGATGATCCAGCATCCGCCGCTCGTCTACGCGATCGGAGCGGGCCTACTGGAGGCACTGCCCGGCTCCGAGAACTGGGCCTACGACCAGCAGGTGCTGGTCCTGCGGCTACTCAACATCCTGATCGTGGCCCCGCTGCCCCTGCTGGCCTGGGCCGCGGCGCGCCGGTTCGGCCTGCGCGGCCCGCTCGCCACCGCCGCGGCGGCCCTTCCGCTGGCGATACCCGGGTTCACCAGGGTCGGCGCGACCTTCAACAACGACGGCATCCTCATCCTGGCGACCGGTGCCCTCACCGTGGTCCTGGCCGGGGTCGTACGCGGCGACCTGCGCAAGCGGACCGCGCTGTGGGCCGGCGTCTGGTTCGGCGTGGCCATGCTGTCCAAGGCGTTCGCCTTCGCCCTCCCGTTCACGATCGCCGCCGCCTACCTCGTCGGCTGGCTCCACACCCGGCGAGCTCGGGCCTCCGCCGCGACCGCCAGCACCGAACCCGGAGCGGAACCCGGCACCGGCGCCGCCGGGTCCGGCGCCGAGCCGGCTCGGGGCGAGGGCCGGGTCCGGCTGCCGCTGCTGCCGGCGGCGATCGCGGTCGGGCTCGGGCTGGTCATCGGCGGCTGGTGGTGGATCCGCAACTACCTGTTGTACGACGCCCTCCAGCCGAACGGCTGGGCGACGAACCCGCCACGCCGCGAGGCCCTCCTGCTCCCCGACTCCTTCTTCACCTGGTTCTGGTACTTCGTCCGGACGATGATCAGCAGGTTCTGGGGCGGTCTCGGCATGTTCGAGCCGCCGCAGCTCTCCCCGGTCGCGATCGTCACCGCCACGGTGGTCACGACCGTCCTGTGCGCCCTCGCCGTGATCACCGCCGCCCGACGCGCCCCGACCAGCGCAGCGACGCCGACCGGGAGCGGCGCGGCAGCGGGCCCCGGTCGGCTGGCCCGGCTGTCGGCACCGCTGGTCCTGCTTGCCCCTCTTGCCTTCGCGTACCTGATGGTCGGGCAGCGGAGCTGGGCCGAATACGAGCGGTACACCCGCGGCATCGCCGTGCAGGGCCGCTACCTGTACCTGGGAATCGTCGGCCTCGCGGTCGTCGTGGTCGCCGGGCTCGGCCGGCTGCTGGGCGCGCGCGCCCGGTGGGCACCGGTGATCATGCTGGTCGGCGGGCTCGTCATGCAGGCCCTCGCCCTGCTCGCCGTGTGCAGCTACTACTGGCTGCCGCGCCAGGTCTCCTTCACTCCCGCCCGCATCCCGGACGTCGTCTCCGCGATCTCCCGCTGGGCCCCGTTCCCCGTAGGCGTCACCATCACCGTCGTCGCCGGGACGGCACTGTTGTGGATCATCGCCCTCGCGCTCGCTCTCATCCCGGCTCTGCGCCACCGCACCCCCGCCGGCACGCCCACAGGCTGACCGCCGCCCGCCAGGGCAAGCCGAACCAGCTGATCCGCACCGGCCAGACATCGTCCCGCCCGTCCCCGCAGTGGCTGATCTGGTCTTCGGAGCCGTGGGCAGTGAAGCCACAGCCCGCGCCACCACAGCCCGGCCAGACCGCCATCTATCGAACAAAACCCCGCACATGGGGGTGGCCTGCTCGCCGTTTGGCATCCTTCTCGCCCTTTCAGAGCGGATTTCGCCGGGAATGCTGCCTGAAACGGCGAGAAGGAAATCAAACGGCGAGTAGCCGAGCGCCCGAAACGGACCGGGGCCGCCACCGGCAGATCGAGGCTCGCCGACGGTCGGGACATCGGCGAGACCGCGCCCCGCGGCGAGGCCCGGGCGGCGGCTCCACACCTGGGCAACACCTGGGCAGCGAAAACACGTCGTTCCGCCGGTCCCCGGACCGCGACCGGACATCGGCCAGCAGGCGCGCAGGCGGATCCGGGCCGGGCCGGGCCGGGAGTTGGGCGGGAGTCGGGTCCTTCTGCTGCTAGCTCGTTGCGACCGAGACCCGGGAGTGATCGCCGATCATCAGGCGGTGCGCCTTGGGGAGAGCGCTCGACGGCACGACCTCGGCGTCCCGCCCGATCAGGGAGTCCTCGATGCGACCGATGCCGCGGATGGTGGCCCGCTCGAGCACGATCGAGTACTCGATCTCGGTTCGTTCGACGACGCACGAGTGGTAGATCGAGGTGAAAGGGCCTACGTAGGTGTCGACGAGCCGGGTGCCGCGGCCGATGATCGCCGGGCCGCGCACCGTCGAGCGCACCAGGGACGCGCCCTCCTCGATCACCACCCGACCGACGATGGTGCTGTGCTCGTCCACGGTGCCGTGGATCGCGGGCTCGACCGATTCGAGGATGTGCCGGTTGGTCTCCAGCATGTCGTCGAGCCGGCCGGTGTCCTTCCAGTAGCCCTCGACGAGGTGCGGCGCGACGTCGTAGCCGCCGTCCACGAGCCACTGGATCGCTTCGGTGATCTCGAGCTCGCCGCGCCCTGAGGGCTTGATCGAGCGGACGGCCTCGTGGATCGCGAGACCGAACATGTAGACGCCGACGAGCGCGAGGTCGCTCGGCGGGTCGGCGGGCTTCTCGACGAGCCGGATGATCCGGCCGTCCGCGCCGAGCTCGGCGACGCCGAACGCCGAGGGGTTGTCGACCTTGGTGAGCAGGATGAGCGCATCGGAGGTGGTGTGGCGGAACTCCTCGACCAGCCCGGAGATCCCACCGATGATCATGTTGTCGCCGAGGTACATCACGAACGGCTCGTCGGCGAGGAAGTCCCGCGCGATGAGGACGGCGTGCGCCAGACCTAGCGGCGCCTCCTGGCGGATGTAGGTGACGGTGATGCCGAACTGCGATCCGTCACCAACCGCGTTCTCGATCTCGGCCGCCGTCTCGCCGACGATGATCCCGACATCGGTGATCCCGGCGCCGCGGATCGCCTCGAGCCCGTAGAACAGCACCGGCTTGTTGGCGACGGGCACGAGTTGCTTGGCGGAGGTGTGGGTGATCGGCCGAAGACGGGTCCCGGAGCCACCGGCGAGCACGAGTGCCTTCATGATCCGAAACCCTATCGTGGGTAGCTCCAGGAGACAGGCCCTGACGGAAAGTAACCAAAACGTGATGCACGCCATAGCCAGATGTCCACATCGGCCTTCTCCCTCGACAAGTCCGCGCGGACGCCGACCCATGAGCGCTTACGCCGTCACGTTCCGGGTACGTTGAGTAACCAAGGGGTGCGGGTCGCCGCCACCGCGGACCGGCGTGCCAGCCGTCCGACGGGCAGGCCGGTCGACCGACAGGCACGCCGAGATACCCGGCACACCACAGAGGGGGGACGCGGTGACCGGCGCTGGACCGCGCACCTCGACAGGGCCTCGACAGGGGCCTGAGTCGTCCCGCACCGGCTCCGACCCCACAGCGGGCGGGCGGCGCCGGCCGAGGTCACGGCCGCGCGCACGCTCGCGCCAGCGCGAGGTCACCCACGCGAACCAGGACGGGTCGGAGGCCGAGCTCACCGAGCCGAGACCGAACCAGCGCCGCGGCGGCTGGGACAGGCTCCAGCGCCGGAACCCGGGCGAGGCCGGCCCGGACGTCCGAACCCGGGAGCAGCGCCTGGAGCAGGCTCAGGACCATGCCCAGAACGGCGTCCACGACCACAGCACCGGCCACGGCCACGGCCACGGGTCAGGGTGGCTTCCGGGGTCGGCCGGTCGGCGGCGTGGCGTGGCGTCGCGGCTCGCCGTCGTCGTCTCCGCCATCCTGTCGTGCCTGATCTTCGCCTTCGCCGTCGGCGGGTTCGCCGTCTACGAGCACTTCGACCGCCAGATCAACCGGCTGCGGCTGAGCCTGGACGGCGACCGGCCCGCAAGCCCCGTCGAGGGGACGACCAACTTCCTGCTGGTCGGCTCGGACAGCCGGGCCGGCACCGGGGGCGAGTTCCAGCGCGGCGGCGAGGTCGCCGGCCAGCGCTCGGACACCACGATCCTCGCCCACCTCGACGCGAACGGGACGACGACCCTGGTGTCGTTCCCGCGCGACACCCTCGTGCGCATCCCCGGGCACGGCCGGGACAAGCTGACCCAGGCGATCTCCATCGGGGGCCCGGGGCTGCTGGTCCGGACCATCGAGAATCTCACCGACATCCGCGTCGACCACTACGTTTCGGTCGACCTCGCCGGGTTCCGCGAGATGACCGACGCGATCGGCGGGGTCACGGTCTGCGTGAAGGCGTTGCCGGACGGACGGCGGACGAACCTGCGTGACGAGTGGTCCCAGTGGCGGGGGCGGGTCGGCGAGAACCACCTGACCGGCGACCAGGCCCTCTCGTTCGTCCGCCAGCGCCACGGCCTGCCCGACAACGACTTCGACCGCATCCGCCGGCAGCAGCAGTTCATCGGGGCGGTCTTCCGCAAGGCCACCAGCGACGGCGTGCTGACGAACCCGGCCCGGCTGGAGAACCTGATCAGCGCGGTGACGCGGGCCCTGACCATCGACGACGGAACGGACATCGAGGATCTCCGGCTGCTCGCGAAGCGGATGGGGTCGATGAGCTCCGACCAGATCAGATTCGTGACCATCCCCGTGCACGCGCCGTCGCCGGCCGAGGGCGGGAACGCGCTCGGCGAGCTGCCCCGGTTCGGTTCCGTGCAGCTTTACGACCAGGCGCAGCTTGACGCGTTCCTGGCGCCGCTGCGCGGCCGGGACGGCACCAGCCCGACGGCCGTCCCCGCCCCGCCGGCGTCGCCCCCGGGCGAGGTCTCCGTCGACGTGTTCAACGCCGCGCGGGTCGGGGGGCTCGCCGCGGCCGTGCGCAGTGACCTCGCCGGTCTCGGGTTCCACGTCGGAACCCCGCGGGACTGGCCCGCCGGCTCGCTGCAGACCAGCGAGGTGCGGTACGGGCCCGGCGGCGAGGCGGCGGCGCGCGCCGTGCGGGCCGTCGTGCCCGACGCCAGGCTTGTCCGCGACGACGACCTGGCCGACCGGATCTCCCTGGTGCTGGGCGAGTCGTTCGAGAAGGTGGACGCGACCGGCGTCCCCGCGGCCGGGGCCCGAGCGGTCTCCGGTATGCGCCCGTCGGCACCGGGCAGCGCCTCGACGGGGTCCACGGGCCCGGCGGGCTCGGCCCTGTCCGGAGCCCCCACCAGGCCGACCGCCCCGGTGACGGCGACCGAGCTGACCACCGGCTGCACGTACTGACCGGCTGCACCTCCTGACCGGCGGCGCGCCGATCCGGCCGTGGGCGGCCCCTATCCGCGGGCCCCCCCCCCCGCGGGGGGGGCGGCCCGGGGGGGGGGGGGGGCCCCCCCCCCCCCCCCCCCCCCCCCGGCGCCGGCGAACAGCATGAATGTGCGGGGCGTCACACACCACCCTCGGATCACCCCAAACAACCACCGGACATCACCGGGCGTCTGAAGTCTGCGATGAGACGCCCGAGAGACGAGCTTTCAGCCGAAAGATCCGACCTGACCTGGTCGGATGCGGCCGAGCCGCCCGCGCCCGCGACCTGGCGTCCGCCGAGCCCACGCGAGCCGCACTTCCGGGAAGCGCGCGTCGCGGAGCCGAACCTCCCAGAGCCGCGTTCCGCGGAGCCGTACTTCACGGAGGCGCGCCTCGCGGAGCCGACGCCCGCGATCGGGTCGCACGCCGCGCTGCCACCGGAGCTGAGCCCGCGTCTTGTCCGGCGGCGGCGCTCGCCGCTGCGCCGGCTGTCCGTCACGCTGGTCGCGATGATCTCGCTGTGCGTCCTGGGGGCCACGTCGGTCGGGTGGGCGGCCTACCGGCACTTCGACAGCGCGATCGACCGCAAGGACTGGACGCCCGTCGCCGGCGCCCGGCCCGCGGTGGTCCCGGGTGACCTGAACGTTCTCCTGCTCGGCAACGACAGCCGGGAGGGCACCCACGGCGAGTTCGGCGACCCGGGCGGCACCCGGGCGGACACGACGATCGTCGCCCACTTCGACGCGGACCGGTCCGTCACGCTGGTGTCCTTCCCGCGCGACACGCTCGTGCCCGTCGTGCCCGCGGCCGCCGCCACCACCCCGGACGGCCTGTCGAAAATCGCGGACGTCATCCCGCTCGCGGGCGTGCCCGGCCTGATCTCGACCCTCGAGGCGTTCACCGGGCTCAAGATCGACCACACCGTCTCGATCAACCTCGCCGGCTTCCGCGCGATGACGGATGCCGTCGGCGGCGTCACGGTATGCGTCCGGCCGCTGCCCGACGGCAGTACCCGCAACCTCCGGGACCGGGAGTCGGGGTGGCGGGGCCAGCTCGGCGAGAACCGGCTCAACGGCGACCAGGCGCTGGCGTTCGTCCGTACCCGCAAGGCGCTGGGCGAGGAGCGACTGCGCATCCTGCGCCAGCAGCAGTTCCTCTCCCGGCTGCTCGACGCGGCGACGAGCGCCGGTGTGCTCACCAATCCCGCGCGGATCACCAGTCTGCTCGGCGCCGTCGGTGGCGCGCTGCAGATCAGTGACAGCCTGACCCAGACGGAGATGCTCCGGCTGGCGAAGCGGATCAGCGAGCTCGGCCCGGGCGGCCTGCGGTTCATCACGATCCCGACGTATGTCCCGCTGCCCTCGGACGGCGCCGTCGACGAGATGGGCACGATCCCGCCGCACGGCATGGTCCTCCTGCACGACCCGGCCGGCCTGGAGGCGATCGTGGGCCCGATGCGGGCCACGGCCGAGAACGGCGGCGGCTCCGGATCGCCCACAGCGCCGGGCGTCTCCGTGGGCGCCGGCGCCGCGCCGGGGGGAACGGCGCAGGCCTCCCCCTCCGCCGGCCCGAGCGGCACAGCGTCCGCCGGCACAGCGTCCGCCGGCACGACGGCCGACCGCACCGCGGTCCCCGGCACGACGCCGCTCCCCGGCACCGCCGCCGGGACGGCATCGGCGGTGCCGGTGCCCGCCGACACCTCCTGCACCCCCTGACCGCCGAGCCCGGCCGAGTGGCCCGATCCCCGGTGTGCGAACGGCGTCCGCGCCGTGTCGTGCCTGTGGACGTCCGAGTTGGGGACGGGAGTCGGTAGCGTTACCGCCCGCGGCGGATCGCCGGCGCTCAGCTCGCCGGAACCCGACCACCGCCGGGCTCGCCCGCCCGCCCGCCCCGACCGGATTGGAGACCGGAACCGTTGGACGTCCGGTTCGTCCCAGCACCGTCGATCCTTCCCGGCGGCTCCGTACCGCCCGACGCGCCGCCCGCGCGGTTCCCCGGGGTGGCCGCCGCGCTCGCCGCGCGGCTCGCGCGCGACCCGGCACGTCCGATGATCACTTTTTACGACGACGCCACCGGCGAGCGGGTGGAGTTCTCCACCACGACGCTGGACAACTGGGTGGCGAAGACGGCGAACCTGCTCGGTGACACGGTCGGCCTCGCGCCCGGGGACGCGGTGGGCGTCGACCTGCCGGCGCACTGGACGACCTGCGTCATCCTGCTGGCGGCCTGGTCGGCGGGGCTCGACGTGCATGTCGCCGTCGGCCCGGAGACGCCGGACGGCGGCCCCGGCGGCAAGGGAGCGGAGGGTGCCGGGCCGCCGGCCACCGGCGCCGGCGGCTACACCGACGCAGGCACCGCTCCGGAGGAGCTCGGTGTCGTCTTCGTCAGCGAGGACCGGCTCGAGATCGCCACCGGACTGGGCGTCGACGAGATCGTCGCGCTGTCGCTGCGTCCGCTCGGTGGCCGGCTGCGGCGTCCGGTGCCGGGCGTGCTCGACTACGCGGTCGAGGTGCCGCCGCACGGCGACCGCTACGCGGCGCCGCCGCCGCCCGCGGGCCAGGCGGGGCTGATCCGCATCGCCGAGAGCGCCGCCCGCCGCGCCGGGCTGGGCCCGGACGACCGGATCCTCACCGCGGCCGGGCCCGCCACCGCCGCCGGCCTACTCACCGGGGTCCTCATCCCGCTGGTCAGCGGCGCGTCGGTCGTGCTGTGCCGCAACCTGGACAGCATCGAGCCGGCGGCGCTGGCCCGCCGGGCCGACAGCGAACGGATCACCGCGGTGGACTGGTCCATATCGGGCCCACTCACCGAAGCCCTGCCAGCCGGGGTTCGTCCCATCGACCCCGTCGACGCGCATGCCCGGCCGCGGTAGCGACGACGTGACCGGCGACCCGCGGTCCCCCGGGCCGCTCATGACGGGCGGTCTGCCGGCCGTCCGCCGCATCAGCGTGGTCGGGACGGGCTACCTCGGCGCCACGCACGCGGTCTGCATGGCCGAGTTGGGCTATGAGGTCGTGGGGCTCGACACGGACGCCGACAAGGTCCGCCGGCTCGGCGCGGGCGAGGTGCCGTTCTTCGAGCCGGGGCTCGAGGAGCTGCTACGCAAGAACCTGGAGGCGGGCCGGCTGTCGTTCACCTGCGACCCGGCCGAGGTCGCCGGGTGGGCCGACGTCCACTTCATCTGTGTCGGCACGCCGCAGCGGGCCGGTGACGGCGCCGCCGACATGACCTACGTGGACGCGGCCGTCGAGACACTGATCCGCGCCGGCCTGCGGCCGGACGCGCTCGTGGTCGGCAAGTCGACGGTGCCGGCGGGCAGCGCCGAGCGGCTCGCGCGCCGGCTGGCAGCGGGAACCGGCGGCACCGGGCCGGGCGGCGCCCGGACGGGCGAGGCGGCGCCGGGCGGAACGGGGACAGGCCGGGCACGGACGGCACAGCCGGCGCCGGGCGGAGTCGAGCTGGCGTGGAACCCGGAGTTCCTGCGCGAGGGGTTCGCGGTCGACGACACGCTGCGCCCGGACAGGCTGGTCTTCGGCGTCCGCCCGGGCGGGCGCGGGGAGGCGGTGCTGCGGGCCGTCTACGCGCCGGTGATCGAGGCCGGCACGCCCGTGATCGTCACCGACTATGCCACCGCCGAGTTGGTGAAGGTCGCGGCGAACGCCTTCCTGGCGACCAAGATCTCCTTCATCAACGCGATGTCGGAGGTCTGCGACGCCGCCGGCGGAGACGTGACGAGCCTGGCGCGGGCGCTCTCCCACGACACCAGGATCGGCGGGAGGTTCCTGCGGCCGGGGATCGGCTTCGGCGGCGGCTGCCTGCCCAAGGACATCCGGGCCTTCCACGCGCGGGCGGCCGAGCTCGGCGCCGGCCCGGCGCTGGGCTTCCTGGCCGAGGTCGACCGGATCAACCTGCGGGCCCGGGAGCGGACCGTCGCCCTGATCACCAGGGCCCTCAGGGGCCGCGCGGAGGGCCGGCGGATCACGGTGCTCGGCGCGGCGTTCAAGCCGAACTCGGACGACATCCGCGACTCGCCCGCCCTGGAGATCTCCGCCGAGCTGCACAGGGCCGGCGCCCGGGTGGTCGTGTACGACCCGGCCGCGATGGCCAACGCCCGGCGGCGCTTCCCCGAGCTGGAGTACGCGCCGTCCGCGCACGAGGCGGCGACCGGCGCGGACGCGCTTGCGGTGCTCACCGAGTGGACCGAGTTTCGCGACCTGGACCCGGACGCGCTCACCCCACGGGTGGCCGGGCGGGTCGTCGTCGACGGCCGGCACGCGCTCGACGGCCCGGCCTGGCGCCGGGCCGGGTGGGCGTACTACGCGCTCGGCCGTCCACCGGCCTGACCATCAGCCGGGGCTCAGCCAGCCGGGGCTCAGCCGCGCGGGTCAGGCGGTCGCCTGGGTGGGCGCGGACGCGGCCGGCTGTGGGCTCTCGATGATCTCATCGAGCTCACCGGTCTCGACGTCGTACACGAACCCGCGCACCGAGGTCGACGCGCGCAGGAACGGTGACGAGCGCAGCGCCGTGACCGAACGCCAGACGTCCTCCGCGGCGCTGGTGAACGACTGGAGCCGCCACGTCGGGCGCACACCCGTCCGCTCGGCCAGTGAGGCGCGGAAGCCGTCGTCGGTGAGCGTCTCCATGCCGCACCTGGTGTGGTGGATCAGGATGATCTCGGTGGTCCCGAGTGCGTGCTGGCTGACGGCCAGAGATCGCTCGATGTCCTCGGTCACCACCCCGCCGGCGTTGCGCAGGATGTGCGCGTCGCCCTCCGCGAGGCCGAAGATCGCCTCGAGGTTGATGCGGGCGTCCATGCAGGCCACGATTGCCACGCCGGTGGCCGGGCTGGCCGGCCGGGCCGAGCCGCCGCCCGCCGCGCGGCGCCGTGCGGCGAAGCTCGCCGCACGTGCCAGCAGGATGTCGGTCGTGCCCTGGGCGTGTCCGAGTTCTTCGGGCGCGCTCATGACCGGGGGGTCACCTCCGTCGGTTACGTCGCTCACACGGCGTCACCGCCGCGGAGGCTTGCCACTCTGACAAGGATGCAGTGCACGGGACGTCCACCGCCACCCATCTGCCGCGATCGGGCAGGTGCGTCGGATCACGGGACACGCCCAGGAGTGCCGACGTATCACGCAGCGCACAGCTGGGAACACTAAGGCAGTGACCCGTCACCTGGCGTTGTCTTTGCCCTGGCCGCGCCGAGGCGTCGCTCCCGGCCGGCGCACCTGGCCCGGCCGGGGCACGATGACAGGCGCCGCAGGGCGGCGAACCCGGCGGAGCGCCCGGGCGGCGGGTTCGGTTCCCCTCAAGGAACGGACGCCAGTTGGTAAACGGACGATTCGGGACGGCGACCGGACAGGCGTCGGCGGAGTGCGCATTCGGGGGTGGCAGATGGCGCCGCACAGGTCGTCGGTAGTCTCTCCTGGTGGTCAAAATCGATGTTCTCGAAGTCGATCGGCGCCGCCCGTGGTGAGCCATCGGGTTCCACGTTCACCACTTCAGGTCCTCATCCATGAGGTGGGCAAGTTCGGCGTCGTCGGCGCGGCCTGCTACGCGATCGACTTCGCTGTCTCGAACCTGTGCCACACCCTTCTCGGGATGGGCCCGCTCAGCGCGAAGACCGTGTCGACGGTGGTCGCGGCGACCTGCTCATACGTCGGCAACCGGCAATGGTCGTTCAACCACCGCGCCCGGACGGGCCTGCGCCGGGAGTACACGCTCTTCGTGATCCTGAACGCGGTCGGGCTGGCTATCGCGCTGGCCTGCCTCGGCTTCGCGAAGTACGTGCTCCACCTCGAGGGCGTGCTCGCGTTCAACCTGTTCGGGAACGTCCTGGGCACCGGGCTGGGCACGGTCTTCCGCTTCTGGGCGTACAAGAAATACGTCTTCCTGCACCCGGACCACCCGAAGGTGGTGGTACCTCCGGTGAAGGCCGACCGGGTCCCCGCGCCCGCCGGCCAGGCCTGATCCACCCAGGGCGCCGCAAGGCTCCGGGTTCTTCGCGACCCGGAGCCGAACGGCGCCCTGTCCCGTTCTCATCCCATCGGGACTCTAAGAGAACCACGGGGTTCCGGTACCGATCAGTTCTCCTGACGCCCGGCTGCGCTAGGCTCTCGAGGCCAGCCCATGCACAGCGTGCCCGGTTCTCCACCAGTGGTGACTCGCTCACCGGGACCGCCGCGCAGCCGGTTCGAGAGCCAGGAGGGTGCGCCGTGACGCGGCCGACGCTCGCATCGCCCCGGCCGGGCGGTCGCCCGCGCGACGAGAGCCGCGACGGCGCGATCCGCCAGGCGACCCTCGAGCTGCTCGCCGAGCACGGCTACGACGGCGTGACCATGGACCGGGTCGCCACCCGAGCCAAGGCCGGGAAGGCCACCATCTACCGGCGCTGGCCGTCCAAGGTCGCACTGGTGATGGATTCGATCACCCAGTTCACCGAACAAACGCTGCAGATCCCCGACAGCGGCTCGTTGCGGACCGAGATGATCCTGTTCCTGACCGCGTTCCATGAGCTGGTCGGCAGTGAGCAGGGCCGGATCATGGCCGAGATGGTCTCCGAGATGCCGCGCAATCCGGAGCTGCGCGCCGCCGTGCGCGAGCGCATGTGGAGCCAGCGCAAGATGATGTCCGAGGTCATCATCACCAGGGGGATCGCGCGCGGCGAGATAACCCCGGAGGCCGACCCGGCCATCCTGATGGAGATCGGCACCGCGCTGATCCTGCAGCGGCTGCTCATCACCGGGGACCCGGTCGACTCCGCCTTCATCGAGCACGTCGTGGACGACGTGATCATCGCCTACGCCAGCCGCGGCTGACCGCGGGGCCCGGCCAGCCCTGAAACGGGCCCGCCGGTAGCGGGCCGCCTGGAGGACCGCGGCGGCGGGACAACAGCGGGACAGGTCCGCGGGAGATCGGCGACGCACCCGCTCCGTGCTGTGACGGTGCGAGAACCAGAACCGATCAGTCATGTCCGAAATACGACCCGCGCCTTCGTTATCAACACGGAACTCCTACGCTTGAGCCGGCACCTGGTGTCGAACCCTCACAAGACCCTCCGCGGGCACGCGCTCGACGCCCTTCGGAGACGGGGGACGACCGGGCGCCCGCAA
Source organism: Frankia sp. Mgl5 (assembly GCF_023242985.1). NCBI lineage: Bacteria > Bacillati > Actinomycetota > Actinomycetes > Frankiales > Frankiaceae > Frankia > Frankia sp. Mgl5. Next base: position 42,448 of record NZ_JALKFY010000004.1, read on the forward strand.
ACGCCCGGCGCCTCGGCGCCCAGCCCATACGGCGCCGTCCCGCGGGGCGGTCTCAGGTACCGCCGCTCCACCGCCGCCCACGGTCCATGCCGACCGTCGACGCGGGCGACATAGGCACATCAGGAGGAACGTCATGCAGCCACCGAACCCGGGTTCGCAGGACCCGGACGCCGAGACTCGGCGGGTCGACAGCGGTGGCCAGGGCTACGGCGACGACGCCGAGACCCGGCTCGTGAACGACGGCGGCTACGCGGCGCACCCCGGTGACGAGGCGACGCGGCGCGTCGACGACGGCGCGGCAGGCGGCTACCAGCAGGGCGGCTACCAGCAGGGCGGCGGCTACCAGCAGCCCGGCTACGGGTCGACCGGTGGCTACGCGCAGCAGCCGGGCGCGGGCTACAGCCAGCCCCAGTCGGGCCAGCAGGGCTACCAGCAGCCTGGATACGGCCAGCCCGGATACGACGGCTACGGCCAGCAGAACCCGCCAGGGCAGCAGGGCTACCAGCAGACCCAGGCCTTCCCTCCGGGCTACGGCGCCGCGCCGGGCGCGGAGGGCTACGGCCAGACGGGCCAGAGCTACCAGCAGCCCGGCTACGGCGACTACGGCCAGCAGGGCTACCAGACCGAGGGTTACCAGCAGCCCGGCTACGGCCAGCAGGGCTACCAGACCGAGGGCTACCAGCAGCCCGGCTACGGCCAGCAGGGCTACCAGGGCTACCCGCCCGGTGGCGGCTACCCGGGCGGCCCGGGGAGCCCCGGCGCGCCCGACCCGAACAAGCGCCGCAACATCATCATCATCGCGGTGGCCGCGGCCGTGGCACTCGCCATCGCGATTCCGGTCGCGCTGGTCGCGACCGGCGGCTCCGACGACAAGCCGTCGCCGCCCGTCGCCTCGGGATCGTTGACCCCGTCCGCCTCCACGAGCCCCAGTGCCAGCCCGTCAACGGCTCCGACCAGCGCGTCGCCGTCGCCGTCGGCGTCCCCGTCGGCGAGCTCCGGCGCGCTCACGGCGGCACAGTCGGCGCTGCTCGCGAAGCTGGACCCGACGACGATGACCGACTGTGAGGCGAACCCGGGCGGCGAGGACGAGGACATCGACGCCTCGCTGTTCTGCACCGCCGACAACGGCCAGCTCGTCGCCGCCTACCACTATGTGGACGCCTCGCACCTCGACAACGACGTCGAGTTCCGGAAGACGCAGGTCGAGGACCAGGGTGACTGCGCATCCGGTGACCCCGACATCTTCACGTGGAATTTCAAGGAAGGTCAGACCGAGGGCACGGCCCTTTGCTACTACTACGAGAACAGTTTCTTCATCTTCTGGACCTATGACCGCGATCAGGTCTCGTTCATGGCGCTGAACGACAACGCCTCCGCGCTGTACGAGTGGTGGGCCAAGTTCGACCCGATCCCGCGAGGCTGAGCGGCCGCCGGATGCCCAGCGCCCGCCGCGGACGGCCCGTCACCGGCGCAACAAGCCCCTGGTCGGGACGCCTCGGGACGATCCGGCGGAACCGTGTGCCTACCCTGTGACGCGCGGCATCATCAGCATGGTGCCATCATCCGTCCCGGCAGCATCTATTCCGGCCAGATCCCCTCTCGGGAGGAATCGTGCCCAGCCATGGCCCCGGCGACGACGGCGTGTCGCCCGTCCCTGAGCCGCCGGCAGGCCCGCTCTCGTCGCGTGACGACGCGCAGACCGCCGCGGACATCGAGGACGAGCCGGACAGCACGCAGATACTGAGGCCGGACGGCGCGCGGACCGGCCTCTCGCTCAGTGCCCCGCCGCCCGGCGGACCGGGGTGGACCGGACCGCCTCCGGGCTCGCCGATGCCTCCGCGTGGTCCGGTGTCGTTCGGCGGCGGTCCCGCTCCCGGCGGCTTCCCGGGTCTGCGCCCTGGTCCGCACACCGGTCCGCAGCCGCCCGCGCAGGGAGGACCGGGCGGGCCGGGATGGCCGCCTGCCGGCACGGGGCCCGGCACCGGCTATCCACCCCACCCCGGTGACCGTGGCTTCCCGCCCCCGCCGCCGGTGCCACCCGGCCAGGGCGGGCCGCCCCGGGGGCCCGGGTCGCCAGGCCCGGCCGTGCCGCCCGGGCAGTTCGGACCACCGGCGCCGCACGCGCTCTACGGCCAGCCCGCGCCGTCCGGCGCGCACGCGCCCTACGGCCAGCCGCCACCCGGCCAGGCCCCGTACGGCCAGCCACTGCCACCCGGCCAGGCCCCGTACGGCCAGCCACTGCCACCCGGCCAGGCCCCGCCCGGCCAGCCCGGCCAGCCGCCGTATGGCCAGCCGCCGTATGGCCAGCCGCCTTACGGGCAGGTGCCGGCCGGCCGGCCGCTGTACCGGCAGCCGGCCCCGTACGGGCAGCCCGGGCCGGACCTCCCGCCGATCCCGCCGGGCCAGGGGAACCCGCCCGGAGCGCCTTTCCCCCCAGGATCGGCCGACCCACCAGGACCCGCCAGCGCTCCCACCGGGTGGGCCGACTCCCCCGGTGGTCCCGGTGCCGCGGAGGGCCCCGGGCCCGCAGCGTCGCCCACGCCGGCCGAGGCCCAGGTCAAGCCGCCGGACGACGAGCTGACCTACCGGCTCGCCCCGCCGGGGCCGCCCCCCGCCGTCCCGGACCGGGCGGACTCCCCCGCCGGGGACGGCCCCGGGTTGACGGCCGAGGCCGGCGCCGACGCCAGCCGCGCCGAGCGCACTCGCCACGAGCCGGCCGCCCACGCGTCCGACGGCGGGAACCACGAGGACCGGTCTTCCGGGTTCCCGGCCCTGACCGGGCCGCATCCGCTGCCGCCGCCGCCCAGGGAGTCGTTCACCATGCGACGCCCGATGCTGCCGCCACCCGGCCGTATCACGGACGGGCCCGTCTGGCCGGTGCCGCCGCCCAGCTACCTCGACTCGCCGTCCGGCGGCGGTCTGCTGCCGGCGATCCCGCCCGACATCACGATGACCAGGGACGGCGCGGCCGGCGACCCCCCGCCGGGGTCCGGCCGCTCGCCGGAGTCCGAGTTCTCATCCGAGTACCCAGCCGGCTCCGACTTCTCGGCCGGCTCCGGGTACCCGGCCGGTTCGGAGTACCCGTCCGGTTCGGAGTACCCGTCCGGATCGGGGCTCCCGCCCGTTGGCGACGGCGGTCAGGTGCCCGAGCCGGCCGGCCGACCGAGCCGCGGCATGATCATCATTGCCGCCGTGGCCGCCGTGATCGTGATCGGCGCGGTCATCGGCATCGTGCTGGCGACCCGCGGGGACGACAGCGCCGAGACGACCGCCACCTCGATCCCTCCCGCGGCCGCGGGCGTCCCCACGGACGTCCCCGGTGAAGCCCCGGCGGGGCAGCAGCAGCCGGCGCCGCAGACCAGCAGCCCCGAGGACACCCTGCGCTCGCTGCTCAATCCGGTCACGATGACGGGCTGCGAGACGCCGCCGGTCAGCGACGGCGTCTACGCGGACGCCACGCTGCAGTGCGTGGGCGCCGAAGGCGTGACGGTGACGGCCTACCACTTCCCGGACCACTCCGCACTCGACCGCCAGATCGGGGCACGCGAGACCTACTACACCGATGTCGGCAACTGCGACGACGGCCAACAGAGCTCCGAGGAGTGGAACTCGCCGCTGGAGCCCAACGGCGGGTCGCGGCTGTGCTACCTGTTCGCCCAGCGCTTCATCACCTTCTGGACCGTCGACGATGACCTGGTCGCGTTCTCCGCGTCGGATTCCGACCCGAAGCGGCTGGTCACCTGGTGGCAGACGTTTGACCCCATCCGCCGATGAGGCGGCTCCTGCCGGCGGGCGGGCGGGCGCGCGTCCTGATCCCCGGCGGGCTGGCCCTGGCCGCCGTCGCCACGGCGGGCGTGCTGATCGCCCGCGCGGCCGGCGGGCCGTCCACCTCGGCTGAACCGGACACCGGGAGATCACAGCCGCCGGCGACGGTCTCCGCGCCACCGGGCCCCCGGGGCACGAGTACCTCGCCCGAGCCGGCGGACCTGGAAGGCCCTGAGCGCGAGCTGGCGGCCCGACTGTCCTCGTTCGAGATCACCGGCTGCCGGGGGGCGACCACCGAGGCCGCCGCCCCGGGCGGATCGGGCGACCCGGCCGATCCGCGGGCGGCCGGCGTCCAGGCCGCGCTGCGGTGCGTGCCGGGGGTGGCGGCCTCCGGGACGCCGCCGGCAGACGTCCTCGTGCTCGGCTACATCGACGAGGCGGCCATGGCCTCCGACGCGGCCCGGCGCGCGGCGGCGATCGTGGACGTCGGCTCCTGCGAGGCGGGCCAGACCAGCACCGAGGCGTACCTGCTGCCGTCCCGGCGCACGGGCACCTTCGTCTGCCAGGCCGCCCCCGGCCGCTTCGCCGCCTACTGGACGATCGACAGCGAGCGGGTGGCGTTCGTCGCGCAGAGCGACGACCCGGCCGGGCTGATCACCTGGTGGCGCGGCTTCGACCCGCTCTGAGCCGTGGCCCGGCGGTGATCCGGTCAGCCGCCGGAGCGGCGGCGGACGTCCGCCGCCTCGGCCAGCTCGTACAGCGTGGCGTGCACATCCTCGACCCGCGGGACGTGTGAGAGGACCATCCGCCCGCGCTCGCCAGCGCTCTCGATGGAGAGCGTCCCCGCGCTGAGCATCCGGTCGAGCAGGCTCTGCTCATAGGAGACGTCGTTGAGCCAGACGAGCGGGATGTCACGCCCGGTGCGGGTCACGATCCCCTCACGGATCATCAGCCGCTCGGTCGTGATCACATAGTGGGTGGTGATCCAGCGCAGCCAGGGGGCCGCTCCGAAGTACCCGATGGCGGCCAGCCCCAGGGCGAGGACGAGGTACTGGACCGCCTCACGCAGGAAGCCGTCCGGAACGAAGAACACGCCGAAGGTCGTGAGGGCGAGCGCGGCGACGACGGAGAATGCCGGCACCACCAGGCTGCCCCAGTGCGGGTGCAGGTGGAGGACCACATCTTCGTCGTCGGTCAGAACGTCGTCGGGGAACGCCACCGCCTGATCGTCGCATCCCGGACGACCGCGGCACACCGGTGGGCCGCCCCCAGCCGGCACAACACAGCCGTCGTCAGCGCAGATGGACGATGTCGGCGGCACTGAACGCCCGGCCGTCGACGATGAGCCGGCCGAGCTCGTCGACGTCGGTCGCCGTGCCGTGCGTGGACGTCCCGTCCGGAAGCTCGACGCGAACCCGCCGGCCCAGCGTGGCGCACGTGTCGCGGTACTCCCCGCGGGCCCGCTCGGGCGCCGCCTCCCACCGGGCCAACGCCTCGACGAGGTCGGTCAGCAGGGCGCCGAGCAGGGCGGAGCGGTCCAGGCGGGCGGGGTCGGCGCCGAGCAGCAGCAGGCTGGTGGAGCGCGGCGGCAGCTCCGCGGCGCGGGCGGTGACGTTCAGCCCGAACCCGATCACGGCCGCCGGCGGCACGGCCGGGCTCGGGGCCAGCTCCACGAGAATGCCGGCGAGCTTCACCCCGTCGACCTGCACGTCGTTCGGCCATTTCAGCACCGCGGGCACGCCCGCGTACCCGCGCAGCGTGCGTACGAGCGAGGTGCCGACGACCATCGGCAGCCAGCCGAGCCAGCGGGGCCCGATCTCGGGGCGCACCAGCACGGACACCATGAGCCCGGCGCCGGCCGCCGACTCCCAGGAGCGGTCGAGCCGCCCGCGGCCCGCGGTCTGCCGCTCGGCGGCGAGCACAAGCCCGGCCGGGGCACCGTCCGTAAGCGTGGGCGGGCGGGTGACCGCGGGCAGTCCCACCGTGCCGGGCAGGCCGCGGGCGATCCGCCCGAGCTCGGCGTTGGTCGAGTCGATCTCGTCGACGACGGCGAGCGCCAGCCCGAGGCGGGCGGCGAGCGGGCGGAGAGTGTCGGCGTCCAGCGGCCGTCGTGCCCCTGGCGGCACCGCCGGGGCTGGGCTGTGACCTGCGACAGGGGGCGAGATGGCCGGCTCGACAGGGGCCGTTCGCCGCCCGGGGGATTCGGCGGGATGCACTGGCACGGGACCACCTTCCCAGAGGTCGGGTGAGACGGTCTCCACATCAATCGAGCACGTGGACCACCGACCGCCGTACGCTTCGCGGTATGGCTCTCCCGGCTTCCCCGCAAGAACCGTCGCCCGAACCGCACAGCACAGCCGGTCGCCTCGCCCGGCTGCAAGCGGTGACCGACGAGGCCGTCCACGCTGGTTCGCAGCGCGCGGTGGACGCGCAGCACGCCAAGGGAAAGATGACGGCCCGGGAGCGGATCGAGGCGTTCCTCGACCCCGGCTCGTTCGTGGAGACGGACGCGTTCGCGCGCCACCGCTCGCACGACTTCGCGATGGACCGCAACCGCCCCTACGGCGACGGCGTCGTCACCGGCTACGGCACGGTGGACGGCCGCCAGGTCTGCGTCTTCAGCCAGGACTTCACCGTCTTCGGCGGGAGCCTGGGCGAGGTCTTCGGGGAGAAGATCGTCAAGATCATGGATCTCGCGCTCAGGACGGGAGTGCCGGTCGTCGGTATCAACGACTCCGGCGGCGCGCGGATCCAGGAGGGCGTCGTCTCGCTCGGCCTGTACGGGGAGATCTTCTACCGCAACGTCATGGCGTCCGGCGTCGTGCCGCAGCTCTCGCTGATCATGGGCCCGTGCGCGGGCGGCGCGGTGTACTCACCCGCGATCACCGACTTCACGCTCATGGTCGACCAGACCAGCCACATGTTCATCACCGGCCCGGACGTGATCAAAGAGGTCACCGGCGAGGACGTCGGCATGGAGGAGCTGGGTGGCGCCACCACCCACAACTCCCGCAGCGGCGTCGCGCACTTCCAGGCCGCGGACGAGGCCGACTGCCTGGAGCTGGCCCGCGCCCTGCTGTCCTACCTGCCGTCGAACAACATGGACGAGGTGCCGGCCTACACCGAGGTCGCCGACGTCGAGGCCGAGGTCGACCCGGAGCTCGACACGTTCATCCCGGATTCGCCGAACACCCCGTACGACATGCACCATGTGATCGAGCGGGTCCTGGACGAGGAGGACTTCCTCGAAGTCCACGCCCAGTTCGCGCAGAACATGATCGTCGGCTTCGGGCGCATCGACGGCCGCTCGGTCGGCGTCGTCGCCAACCAGCCGATGCAGTTCGCCGGCACCCTGGACATCGACGCCAGCGAGAAGGCCGCGCGCTTCGTGCGCACCTGCGACGCGTTCAACATCCCGGTGCTGACGTTCGTGGACGTTCCCGGCTTCCTGCCGGGAACGTCGCAGGAATGGAACGGCATCATCCGGCGCGGTGCCAAGCTCATCTACGCCTACGCCGAGGCGACCGTTCCCAAGGTGACGATCATCACACGGAAGGCCTATGGCGGCGCCTATGACGTCATGGGTTCGAAGCATCTGCGCGCCGACATCAACCTGGCGTGGCCGACGGCCGAGATCGCCGTGATGGGCGCCCGTGGCGCGGTGAACATCATCTATCGCCGCGAGCTCGCCGGCTCGGAAGCGCCCGAGCAACGCCGCAGCGAACTGATCCAGGACTACACCGAGCATTTCGCGACGCCGTACATCGCCGCGGAGCGCGGATACCTGGACGCAGTCATTCCGCCGTCGGTGACGCGGCGCGAGGTCATCCGGGCGCTACGCCTGCTGCGCACCAAGCGCGAGACACTCCCACCGAAGAAGCACGGCAACATCCCGCTGTAGGCCGCGGCATTCCTCCGGAGCCGGCGCATCCGCCGGGGGGACGGGCAGCCCGCCGGAGCCGGGATCGCGGGACCGAACGACAAAGGACCGAACGACAGAGGACCGAGGAGGAACGGCCGGTGGCCGACAGACCCGACGAGCTTCCCGGCCGGGCGCACCTGCGGCTGGTCCGCGGGGACGCGACCCCGGAGGAGATCGCCGCGCTCGTGGCCGTCCTGGCCGCGCGGTCGGCCCCGGCCGCGCCGCCCGCCCGGCCCAGGTCCACCTGGGCCGACCCGGCGTTCCGCCTGCGCGGCGGGGTCGCGGCCGGGCCCGGTGGCTGGAGCCGGTCGGCCCGCACGGGCGGCATACGCTTCCCCGCGGGCGGGTGATCCAGACAAAACCGATCATGGCGTCGGCGGCGGGGCAGGTCCTTCCCACCCTCGCCGGCAGAGCAGGAATGGCAAAGAAGAAATACGGTGCGGCCCGACTCGCCTAGACTCAGGCCGGACGAGGACGGGAGGAACGTGCGTAAGATCCTCATCGCCAACCGGGGGGAAATTGCCGTCCGGGTGGCGCGGGCCTGCCGCGACGCGGGATATTCAAGCGTCGCCGTGTATGCGGAGCCCGACATCGACGCCATGCATGTCCGGGTCGCGGACGAGGCGTACGCGCTGGGCGGGACAACGCCCGGCGACTCGTACCTGAGAATCGACAAGATTCTTCAGGCGTGCGAGCTCTCCGGCGCGGACGCGGTGCACCCCGGCTACGGTTTCCTCTCCGAGAACGCGGATTTCGCCGAAGCCGTGATCTCCGCCGGGCTGACCTGGATCGGCCCGCCGCCCGAGGCCATTCGCCGGCTCGGTGACAAGACCGCCGCGCGCCACATCGCGCTGGCCGTCGGCGCCCCGCTCGCCCCGGGCACCGCCGACCCGGTCGCCGGGGTCGACGAGGTGGTCGCGTTCGCGAACGAGCACGGCCTGCCGGTCGCCATCAAGGCCGCCTTCGGTGGCGGCGGCCGTGGGCTCAAGGTCGCGTGGAGCGCCGAGGAGCTGCCCGAGCTGTTCGAGAGCGCGGTACGCGAGGCCGTCGCGGCCTTCGGCCGGGGCGAGTGCTTCGTCGAGCGCTACCTCGACCAGCCCCGCCACGTCGAGACGCAGATCCTGGCCGACACGCACGGCAACGTCGTCGTCGTCGGCACCCGGGACTGCTCCCTGCAGCGGCGCTACCAGAAGCTCGTCGAGGAGGCGCCCGCGCCGTTCCTCACCGACGCGCAGAACACCGCCCTGTACGAGGCGTCCAAGTCGATCATCCACGAGGCCGGCTACGTCGGCGCCGGCACGGTGGAGTTCCTCGTCGCCAAGGACGGGATGATCAGCTTCCTCGAGGTCAACACCCGGTTGCAGGTCGAGCACCCGGTGACCGAGGAGACCTCCGGCGTCGACCTGGTGCGGGCCCAGTTCCGCATCGCCGAGGGCGAGGCCCTCGACCCGGTCGACCCGACCCCGCGCGGCCACTCGATCGAGTTCCGCATCAACGGCGAGGACCCGGGTCGCAACTTCCTCCCGGCGCCGGGCACCGTCACCACGTTCACGGCTCCGACCGGCCCCGGCGTCCGCCTGGACACCGGCGTCGAGAGCGGCAGCGTCATCGGTGGGGCGTTCGACTCGCTGCTCGCCAAGCTCATCGTCACCGGGGCGACCCGTCAGGAAGCCCTGGAGCGGGCCCGGCGCGCGCTCGACGAGATGGTCGTCGAGGGCATGGCCACCGCGCTGCCGTTCCACCGCGCGGTCGTGCGCGACCTGGCGTTCGCACCGGAGGCGGCGGACGAGCCGTTCCGGGTGCACAACCGCTGGATCGAGACCGAGTTCGACAACACGATCCCGCCGTTCGCCGGCGGCACCGACGCCGACACCGAGACCGACCCGCGGGAGACCGTGGTCGTCGAGGTCGGTGGCAAGCGACTGGAGGTCGTCCTGCCCGCCGGGTTCGGCGCGGGCGGCGGCGCGGCCGTCTCCGCCGGTGCCGCGGCACCCAGGCGGCGCTCGGCGAGCAAGGCCGCGGCCAAGGTCACCGGCGACGCGCTGACCAGCCCGATGCAGGGCACCATCGTCAAGGTCGCGGTCAGCGACGGCGACGCCGTCGAGGCCGGCGACCTGATCGTCGTCCTCGAGGCGATGAAGATGGAGCAGCCCATCAACGCGCACCGGGCCGGGACCGTCGGCGGGCTCGCGGCAGCGGTCGGGGCTGTCGTGACCAGCGGTGCCATTCTCTGCGAGATCAAGGACTGACCGAACGACGCCCACCGGCGGCGGCGTTCCCCGGACGGGGAGCGCCGCCGCCGTCGTTTCCGGCACGGCCGCGGTGACGCTGGCGGTGGCGGTGGCGGTGGCGGCCATCCGCGATCAGCGCCGGCCCGATCGTCCTGGACTCCGATCCGATCACTTTGGGCTTCAGTTCGATCGCAGTGGGCGGCGGCTCGATCGCGGTGGGCGGCGCGCCGGCCGCGGTGCGGAACGCTTCCGCCGGGGTGCTCCGATCGGGTACGCCGCACGGTGGCGTCGCGTGGTTCGGGGCGCCGAAGCTCCGCCACACTCTAGGCACAGGTCCAGGTGAGGACGATGCCGTCCGATCAGCGACGTCGCGGGGCGCCAGACGGCTCGCGCGCGGCGATCCGGGCCGTTGTCATGGCCGCGGGTTCTGCCGCCCTGGCGCGAGGAGACGCGCATGCCCGACACCGATCTGCTGCTGGTCCGGCACGGCGAAGCACACTGCGACACCGCGGGCATCGCCGGCGGTGATCTCGGCTGCACCGGCCTGACCAGGCGAGGACGTTCCCAGGCGGAACGAGCCGCCCGCCGGCTGACAGTCATGCACACCACGGAGCGCCGGGTGGACGCGGTGTACGCCGACCCACGCCGCCGGGTCCGGGAGACGGCGGAGATCATCGCCGGCAGGCTGCGGATGCCGGTGATCCTCGAGTCCCGGCTGACCGAGCCCTGCCACGGCAACGCCGACGGCCAGCCCTGGGCCGACATCTGGACCACGTTCGGCGGCACCCCCGCGGACCGCCCCGACGACCCGGTCGCCCCCGGCGCGGAAAGCTGGAACCACTTCGTCGACCGGGCCGCCGCCGGCCTGCGGCACATGGTGGAGCGCCACCGCGGCCAGCGAGCCCTGCTCATCACGCACGCGGCGACCGTCGAGGTGGCGCACGCGACAATGCTCGGGCTCCCGAACGGCCCCGACCCGCGGGCCGCGTTCGTGCTGGCGCACGCGTCCATCACCTGGTGGTCCCACCGCGCCTCGGAAACCGGCCCGCCCCGGTGGCATCTGGTGTGGCACAACTCCACCGCGCATCTGGCCCTCGGGCTACCCGACCGGGACGTCGAGCCCGCCATCCGGGCGCGGCGTGACGTACGGCGGCCGCCGGGTCGTCCGTAGTCTCTAACGCATGGACGGCCAGGGAGAGCACCCCGCAACCGACACCCCACCCGACGGGGACGCGGCCCGGGCCCGGCCCGGCGGCCAGGAGCAGCGGCCAGGTGACGACGGGACGATCGCCCCGTCCCCCGACCGGAAGACTCCCCCGCTGACAGGGCGGCTGCACTACCTGATCGGCGGGACACTCCCGCCCCGCTACAACGACTGGGTCTCGAACGACCTGACCGGCCCGGGCTGGCGGCTACGCCAGGCGTTGCGCCCGTTCCTGCTCATGCTGCCGTTCGCGATCATGTTCGCGCTGCTGCCCGGACAGTTGAGCGTGCGGCTCACCCTCGTCGTGTTCCTCCTGCTCTCGGGGATCGGCCTCGGCTTCGCCACCAGCGGCTTCTTCCGCAACCGCCGCCTGGAGCAACACGGCTTCCCGCCCGTCTTCACCGTCTCCGAGGACTAGCTCCGGACGAGCCCCGCCCCGGCCGAGCGCCGGGCGAGCGCCGCCCGAGCCCCGGGCCGACGGCGAGGTCAGGCCGGGACGTCGGCGAGGATGTCCTTGGTCGCGGAGAGGCCCAGGCGGGTGGCGCCGGCGTCGACGAAGGCCAGGGCCTGCTCCGCGGTGCGGATGCCGCCGGAGGCCTTGACGCCCAGCCGGCCGCCGACCGCGGCGACCATCGCCCGCACCGCGCGCAGCGAGGCGCCGCCGGCCGGGCTGAAGCCGGTCGAGGTCTTCACGAACTCGGCGCCGCCGTCCTCCGCGGCCCGGCAGGCCGCCGCGATGCTCTCGTCCGGCAGCAGGGCCGTCTCGAGGATCACCTTGAGGATCACGTGCGGCGGTACCGACAGCCGGACCTCGGTGATCTCGGTCTCGATGGCGCGCCAGTTCTCGTCCATGATGTTCGCGATGTCGACGACCATGTCGATCTCGGTCGCGCCGTCGGCCACCGCGCGCCGGGCCTCCTCGGCCTTGATCACCGTGAGGTGCGTCCCGTGCGGGAAGCCGACGACCGAGGCGACCGCGAACGACGGATCGGCGTCCTTGCCGGCCTGGCGGGCGCTGGCGGCGGCGAGGAAGACGTGGGTCGGGGCGACGCAGACGGTGCCGACGCCGAGTTTCGCCGCGTCCGCGCAGAGGTTGACGATCTCCTCGCCGGTCGCCTCGGGGCGCAGCAGGGTGTGGTCGATCATGCGCGCGAGCTCGGCGCGGCGGGGCGCGACCCGACGCCCGGCGGCGTCGGAGTCGGCGCCCGGCGCGGGACGGTCGGGTCCGGCGGGAGCCGTTGTCATACCTTGCATCATCGCCCATGCGCAGTGTGGGTTCTCGAGTGTCCCGGTAGGAGCCAACCGTGCAGGTTCAGGTCGTCGATCATCCGCTGGCAGCGACCGCGCTCACCGTCCTGCGGGACGAGCGCACGGCACGCGCCGCCTTCCGCGCCGCCCTGCACGACCTGTCGACGATGCTCGTCTACGAGGCGACCCGCGAGCTGCCGACGATGCCCGTCTCGGTGACGACGCCGCTGGCGACCACCGCCGGGGTGGTGCTCGCGGCCGAGCCGGTGGTCGTGCCCGTGCTGCGGGCCGGTCTCGGCATGCTGCCGGCCGCGCTCACCCTGATGCCGGACGCGCGGTCGGCGTTCATCGGCCTCTCCCGCGACGAGACGACCTTCGAGCCCCGGGTCTACCTCGAGTCGGTGCCGGCGGACCTGGCGGGGCGGCCGGTGTTCCTGCTCGACCCGATGCTGGCGACCGGCGGCTCCGCGCTGCACGCGCTGCGGCTGCTCACCGCCCGGGGTGCGACCGGCATCGTCGTGGTCTCCGTCGTCGCCGCGCCCGAGGGGGTCGCCGCGCTGGAGGGCAGCGGCCTGGACGTCAGCGTGGTCACCGCCGTGGTGGACGAGAAGCTGAACGACACCGCCTACATCGTTCCGGGGCTCGGCGACGCCGGCGACCGGATCTACGGCGCCGTCTAGCCCGGAACCGGGACCGGGACCGGAACCGGGCCGGGCCGGGCCGGAGGCCCAGGCAAGAGCCCGGGCGCGGGGCGGGCACGGGACCATGCATGCCAGGTCCCACCACCCGGTGATGTGTGGCGACTCAGAGAGTCCTGGCTGTCACTCAACCGCCGCAGTTACTCGGGCAGAGCACATAAGGCCTGGCCTGCGTGAATATCCATCGTTTCCGACCGTCTCCGGGGACGCCGGTGCTTCCGCGCACGCCGCGCGCTCGACGACGCGGCCACCACGGGTCACGGGCCGCCCGCAGGCCCGGGGACTCCCATCAGGGCGGCGGCGCCGTCGCGCAGCGCGTCCAGCTCGGTCCGGGCGTGGCGGCGCGCGGCGGCCGGGCCGATCGCCGCCACGGTTTCGCGGTCCGCGACGGCCTGCAGATAGATCTTGAGCTTGGGCTCGGTGCCGCTGGGGCGGGCGACGACCCGGGCTCCGCCGTCCAGTTCGAGGAGCAGGACGTCCGCGGGCGGCAGGCCGGCGAGCCCGTCAGGACCGTCCGATGCGCCGGCGAGCAGGTCGCGGACGGCGGTCACGGGGCGGCCGGCGACGCGGTCGGGCGGGGACGTCCGCAGCCGGCGCATCGCCGCGGCGACGGCCGCGAGATCGTCGAGGCGGACGGACACCTGGCCGGTGGCGAACACGCCGATGCGGCGGTGCAGGTCGTCGAGGACGTCCAGCAGGGTGCGCCCGGCGCGTTTCTCGCGCTGCGCGGCCCGCGCGAGGGCCAGCGCGGCGGTGATGCCGTCCTTGTCCCGGACCAGGTCGGGGGCCACGGCGTAGCCGAGGGCCTCCTCGTAGCCGAACACGAGGCCGGGATCGGCACGCATGATCCACTTGAAGCCGGTCAGGGTCCGGGTGCAGGGCACGCCGTGGTCGCGGGCGAGCTCCACCAGGGCCGAGGAGCTGACCACGGTCGTCGCGACCGGTCCGGGCCGCACCCGCAGGACGTGGTCGGCCAGCAGCAGCCCGATCTCGTCCCCGGTCAGGACCCGGCCGCCGACGGCCGCGGCGCACCGGTCCGCGTCCGGGTCGTTCGCGAGCACCAGGTCGGCGCCGACGCGCTCCCCCAGGGCGAGCACGGCGTCGAGCACTCCGGGCTCCTCCGGATTCGGGAACGGCGCCGTCGGGAAGTCGGGATCGGGCTCCCGCTGGTCGACGACCGTCACCGGCACGGGCAGGCCGGCCCGGGTGAACACCGCCTCCAGGACGTCCGCGCCGACGCCGTGCAGCGGCGTGTAGGCGATCCGGAGCGGCGGCCCGTCCACCGGCGGGGCGGTGTCGACCGCGCGCACCGCGCCCTCGACGTACGCGGTGACGATCGAGGCGTCGAGGCGGGTCCAGCCGTCGGCGAGCGGGATCGTAGCGGCCGGGCCGACCGCGGCGATCTCGTCCTCGATCTCGGTGTCGGCCGGGGCGACGAGCTGGGCGCCCCGCCCCGCCTCACCCACGGGACCGCCGAGGTAGACCTTGTAGCCGTTGTCGGACGCCGGATTGTGACTCGCCGTGATCATGATCCCAGCCACCGCGCTCAGGTGACGGACCGCGAACGCCAGCACCGGCGTCGGCGCCGGCGTCGGGAGGAGCAGCGCCCGGGCGCCCTGCCCGGCCAGGACCCGGGCGGCGTCCAGGGCGAAGTGGTCGCTGCGCCGGCGCGCGTCGTAGCCGATCACCACCACCGGCGGACCGGTCACGCGGCGTTGCAGCCAGGATCCGAGACCGGCGGTGGTCCGCCGCACCACGGCGGTGTTCATCCCGGCCGGCCCGGCCCGCAGCGGCCCGCGCAGCCCGGCGGTGCCGAAGGCCAGCGGTCCGGCGAAACGCTCGGTGAGGGCGCTGACGTCACCCGCGGCCACCAGCCCGGCGAGCTCCGCCCGGTCGCCGGAGTCGGGGTCTGCCGCCAGCCAGGACGCGACCCGCGACGCCAACGGCTCGGGCAGCCGGCCGACCTCCGCCGTCACGGCGCCCTCCCCGGTCGTCACAGAGCAGTCATCACGAGGCGGTGGTCACAGGGCTCGTCAAAGCGCGGTGATGACCTCGGCGAGCATCGAGCCCATCCGGCCGGCCGCCGCGGCGCCGGCGGCGAGGACCTCGGTGTGGTCCAGCGGGGCGCCGGTCATCCCGGCGGCCAGGTTCGTGACCAGCGAGAGCGCGAGCACGTCGACGCCGAGCGCCCGGGCGGCGATCGTCTCGTGCACCGTCGACATGCCGACGAGGTCGGCGCCGAGCCCGCGCAGCATGCGGATCTCGGCCGGCGTCTCGAAGTGCGGGCCGGGCAGCGCCGCGTAGATCCCTTCGACCAGGCTCGGCTCCACGGTGCGGGCGAGCGCGCGCAACCGGGGCGAGTAGGCGTCGGTGAGATCGGTGAACAGCGGGCCGACCAGCGGCGAGCGGCCGGTCAGGTTGAGGTGGTCGGCGACCAGCACCGGTTGGCCCACGTGCAGGTCGGAACGCAGCCCACCGGCCGCGTTCGTCAGGACGACGGTGCCCGCGCCGGCGGCGTGCGCGGTGCGGACGGTGTGCACGACCCGGGAGAGGTCGTGGCCCTCGTAGGCGTGCACCCGGCCGAGGAAGACCAGCAGCCGCCGCCCGCCGAGCAGGATGGAACGGGCCGTGGGCGCGTGCCCGGGAACATCCGTGGCGGGGAAGCCGCCCAGGTCGGCGAAGTCGATGTCCACGGTGTCGGTGCCGAGACCGGCCAGGACGTCCGCCGCGGGCCGCCAGCCGGACCCGAGGACGATCGCGACGTCGTGCCGGTCGGCTCCGGTGCGCTCGGCCAGGCAGGCCGCCGACGCCGCGGCGTCGGCGGCGGCGCTGATGATGTCGCTGTCCGCCACCAGGCGACTGTACGACTCGCGGCATACCACTCCCGCGTGGCCCCGGCCCGGCACCGCCTGGCGTTTCGGGAGCACACTGGTGAGGTGTCCCTCGTCCCCTCCGTCCGGAAGCCCCCGCGGGTGCCGCTTGAGGACGGAGAGCTCATCGAGGTCGTGCTGCGCGGTCGGATGACGGACCCGGCCGGTGGCGGGCGAGTCACCGCGAAGGCCGAGCGCTTCGTCGGGCATCGCCTCGGCACGTCCCGCTGGATCATGCTGACCACGCGGCGGCTGCTGGTGGTCGCGCCCTTCCCTCGGGAGGGCGACTGGTTCGACGTCTCCTACGACCGGCGGGACGTCTCCGCCTCCCGCGGCCTGCGGCACGGCGAGGTGATCGTGGTCGAGCTGAAGACCCCCGGCGGACGACAGATCCTGCGGCTGCCGAATCGCATGCGGTCTGAGGCGGCACGCCTCATCAGGGCCCTGCGCCCGGCCGAGCCCACCCCCCGCCAAACCTGAGCGCCGGCGGCACGGCCGCCACCACCGCCCACGCGGCGATCATCGGCAGGGCCGTCCGATAGGGTCGACAGCGACGTGACACGACTCCCGATCAGTCGCATCAGTCAAATCAGCTATTGGTGACATCAGCACTAGCGGTGACATCAGCAAGTGGTGACACAGGACGGATGACCATGTCGACAGCCGCCAGCACGCCCGGAACGCACAGCACCGCGATGCGTACCCACCTGTGCGGTGATCTGGGGCTCGGCAACGCCGGCCAGCGGGTGACGGTCTGCGGGTGGGTCGCGCACCGCCGCCAGCACGGCCAGTCGCTGATGTTCGTCGACCTGCGCGACCACTCGGGCCTGCTCCAGTGCGTCGTCGACGGCTCGGTCGACGCTCGCTCCGAGTACGTCCTGCGGATCACCGGTACCGTCACCGCCCGCCCGGAGGGCACCGCGAACCCGGCCCTGGCCACCGGCGAGGTCGAACTGACGGACTGCGCCGTCGAGGTGCTCTCGGTCGCCGCGCCGCCGCCGTTCCCGCTCGACGACCGGGCCGACTCCGTCGAGGAGAGCACCCGGCTCACCTACCGGTACCTCGACCTGCGCCGCGAGCGGATGCAGCGCAACCTGCGCACCCGTTCGGCGGTCCTCGGCGCGCTGCGCACCGCGTTCGCCGACCGCGGGTTCGTCGAGGTGGAGACGCCGCTACTGATGCCGTCGACGCCGGAGGGCGCGCGCGAGTTCGTCGTCCCGTCCCGGCAGTTCCCGGGCAGCTTCTACGCGCTGCCGCAGTCGCCGCAGCTTTTCAAGCAGCTGCTGATGGTCGGCGGGATGGACCGCTACTTCCAGCTCGCGCGCTGCCTGCGCGACGAGGACCTGCGCGCCGACCGGCAGTACGAGTTCACCCAGCTCGACCTGGAGATGAGCTTCGTCGGCGTCGACGACATCCTCGATGTGGTCTCCACGGCGGTGCTCGCCGCCGCCGCCGCGGCCGCGGCGGGCTCCGGGCGCGCCGTGCCCGAGATCGAGCGGCTGACCTGGCACGACGCGATGAACCGGTTCGGAGTCGACAAGCCCGACCTGCGGTTCGGGATGGAGCTCGTCGAGCTCACCGCGATCTTCGCCGACAGCGGCTTCAAGGCGTTCGCCGGCGCCCCGGCGGTCAAGGGCATCCGGGTGCCGGGCGGGTCGGCCACGCACAACCGCAAGGCGCTCGACACCCTCACCGACCGCGCCAAGAAGCTGGGCGCGAAGGGCCTGGTGTGGATGCGCGTCGCCGCCGCCGGGGGGTTGGAGTCACCGGTCGCGAAGTTCCTCTCCCCCGCGGAGCTCACCGGGATCGTCACGGCGACCGCGGCCGAGGAGGGCGACCTGCTGCTGCTCGTCGCGGACGAGTGGGAGACCACCTGCGAGGTGCTCGGCCAGCTGCGCAACGACCTCGGGCGTCCGCCCGCCGGCGCGGGCGAGCTGCGTTTCGCCTGGGTGGTCGACTTCCCCCTGTTCGTCGGCGTGGACGCGGCCACCGGGCGGCCGAAGCCGGGGCACCACCCGTTCACCCGGCCGCATCCCGACGACGTCGAGAAGATGGAGTCCGAGCCGCTGGCGGTGCGCAGCCTGGCCTACGACCTGGTGCTCAACGGGTGGGAGCTGGGCTCGGGGTCGATCCGAATCCACGAGAGCGAGCTGCAGCAGCGCGTCTTCGGGCTGCT
This sequence comes from Frankia sp. Mgl5, assembly GCF_023242985.1. Lineage (NCBI taxonomy): Bacteria > Bacillati > Actinomycetota > Actinomycetes > Frankiales > Frankiaceae > Frankia > Frankia sp. Mgl5. Next base: position 60,562 of record NZ_JALKFY010000004.1, read on the forward strand.
GGGCATCTCGCCGGAGGAGGCGAAGGCCCGGTTCGGGTTCTTCCTCACCCCGTTCGGGTACGGCGCCCCGCCGCACGGTGGATTCGCGTTCGGTATCGACCGGCTTGTCGCCATCCTCGCGGGCGAGGACAACATCCGTGAGGTCATCGCCTTCCCGAAGACCCAGTCCGGGCTCGACCCGCTGACCGGCGCTCCCACGACGATCGACGAGCGGCAGCTCCGCGAGCTCGGTATCCGCGTGGTCGCCCCCGCCGTGCCCGGTCCGGCGGCGCCCGCGAAGCCCGCCGGTCCGGCGGCGCCCGCCGCGCCCGCCCGCCCGGCATCCTGACAGCGGCCGGGTTCCCCTGTCCCCGGCGCGGCGGAGAGATCCCGGTCAGTCACGCGGAAGTACTCACCACCACGAAAAGTCAAACTAAGATAACTCTCAGTCGGAGCAAATCCGGACACTGAGGCGCGCGTGGCCAACGACCCGTAAGGGGTGTGCCTTCGTCCCTTCGGGGGGTACCGCCGCGCGATCTGGGTAACCAGCCCGGAGAGCTCGCTGCCCGAGTTCCGGGCCCGCCCGCTGGCGGGGCCCGCTCACCCGGAGGAGCCGCGGTGCACATTCCCTTCTCGTCGTCGCCGAGTTCGAGCCTTGGGATCGAGTGGGAGCTGGAACTCGTCGACCTGCAGAGCCGGCACCTGCGTGGTGCCGCGACCGAGATCCTCGAGGACCTGCGGGCCAAGGTCGGCGAGGAGGGCGCCGCCAAGGCCAAGCACGAGCTCTTCGAGTCGACCATCGAAGTGATCACCGGGGTGTGCCAGACCGTGCCCGAGGCCACCGCCGACCTGCTCGGCACGGTCGAGGTGCTGCGGGATCTGGCCGAGCGGCGCGGCATCGGCCTGATGTGCTCCGGCACCCACCCGATCAGCGAGTACTCCACCCAGAAGATCACCGCGGACGACCGCTACGACCGCCTGGTCGGCCGGATGCAGTGGCTGGCCCGGCGACTGCTCATCTTCGGGGTGCACGTCCACGTGGGCGTGCGCTCGCCGGAGAAGGCGATGCCCATCGTGAACGCGCTGATGTCCTACATCCCGCACTTCCTGGCGCTCTCGGCGTCCTCGCCCTACTGGCTCGGCTCGCACACGGGGCTCGCGTCGTCGCGCTCACGGGTGTTCGAGAGCCTGCCGACCGCCGGCCTGCCCTACCCGCTGCACGACTGGGCGGCGTTCGAGGGGTTCATGGAGACCCTGGTGACGGCCGGCACCATCGAGACGATCCGTGAGGTGTGGTGGGACATCCGCCCCCACCCCAACTTCGGCACCGTCGAGCTGCGCATCTGCGACGGCCTGCCGACGCTGCTCGAGGTCGGCGCGGTCGCCGCGCTCGCGCAGTGCATCGTCGACCGGATGAACACCCAGCTCGACCGCGGGTACCGGCTTCCGGCCCCGCAACGCTGGGTGGTGCAGGAGAACAAGTGGCGGGCCGCCCGCTACGGGCTCGACGCGGAGATCATGGTGGACGACCGCGGCACCGTGCGCCCGGTCCGCACCGACATCGCCGACCTCGTCGAGGATCTCCTCCCCGTCGCCCGCCGACTCGGCTGTGAAACCGAGCTCACCAACGTCGACCGGATCCTCTCCTCCGGGGCGAGCTACACCCGACAGGAACTTGCCGCGCGGCGGGCCGGCGGAGACCTCACCTCTGTGGTCGATACGCTGCTTGCGGAGATGAACGCGGGGCGACCGGTCACCCACGGGTAGCCGGCCTGCCGGAGCGACAGCGGAGGGCCCGGCCCGGTAGATGACAGCGGACATGACACACAGGACCGCCGCGGCGGGCGTGCCGATCACGGCGGCCTGGCTCGCGGAGCACGAGGACGAGCTGATCGCGCTGCGGCGTGACCTGCACGCCCATCCCGAGCTGGGCCGACAGGAGCACCGCACGGCGCGCGTCCTGGAGGAACGGCTGCTGGCCGCCGGCCTGAGCCCGCAGCGGCTCCCCGACGTGCCCGGCCTGTGGTGCGACATCGGCGCGGGGGTCGACTCGGGCGGCCCGGTGGTGATGCTGCGCGCCGACATGGACGCGCTGCCACTCGCCGACGTCAAGGACGTCCCGTACCGGTCGACGGTGCCGGGCGTCGCCCACGCCTGCGGGCACGACGTGCACACCACCGTGGCCCTCGGCGCCGGTCTGGCGCTCGCCGAGCACGCCCGGGCACACCCGTTGCCGGGTACCGTGCGGCTGCTCTTCCAGCCGGCGGAGGAGACCATGCCCGGCGGATCGCTCGACGTGATCGACGCCGGCGTGCTCAAGCCGGTGACCTCGGCGATCACCGTGCACTGCGACCCCGCCCTCGACGTGGGCACCATCGGGCTGCGCTCCGGCCCGATCACCTCGGCCGCCGACGCGGTGGAGATCACCCTGGCCGGGCCGGGCGGGCACACCTCACGGCCGCAGAACACCGTCGACCTGGTGTACGCCCTCGCCCGGCTGGCGGTGGACCTGCCGGCCGCGCTGTCCCGGCGGGTCGACCCGCGCTCCGCGCTCTCGCTGGTCTGGGGCCAGATCCAGTCGGGCACCGTCACGAACGCCATCCCGCGCACCGGCAAGCTGCGCGGGACGATCCGCACGCTGTCCCGGGAGACCTGGGAGGCGGCGCCGGAGCTGGTCGAACGCCTCGCCGAACAGCTCGTCGCCCCGTACGGGGCGCAGATCGCCGTCGACTACGTGCGCGGCGTCCCGCCGGTGGTCAACCACGCGGACGTCGTCGACGCGTTCGGCGCGGTGGTCGACGCGGTGTTCGGGCACGGGGCGGCCACCTCGGTCGCCCAGTCGCTGGGCGGCGAGGATTTCGGCTGGTATCTCACCCACGTGCCCGGCGGCCTGGCCCGGCTGGGCACCCGGACACCGGGCGGCCCCACCTACGACCTGCACCAGGGCAGTTTCGACGTCGACGAGCGCGCGGTCGGCGTCGGTGTGAGGTTCCTCTCCGCCGCCGCCTGTGAGCTGCTCGACCGCTCGGCCGACCCGGTGGGCCCGGACGACCTCGTCAGCTGACCGGCCCACCCGGCCAGCCACCCGGGCCAGGCCCGGGTGACCTGGCTGACCGGCCCGGCCCGGGTCTCGGCCCGGGGCCGGGCCGGTCAGCCCGGGATCAGGCGATCGGACGTCCACGGAGCTCGGTGACGTACTCGGAGGGGGCGCCGGCCTTCTCGGCCGCGTCCGCGATCATGTCGAGGTAGTTGCGCGACGGCAGCCCGCCCTCGTAGGTGTTCAGCACGTACGTCCAGGCCAGGCTCTCGCCGTCCAGGGTCGACACCCGCACCCGGATGCGGGTGTAGAGGCCGGTGTCGGCGCCCTCCCAGATGTCGAGCCGCTCCAGGTCGTAGCGGTCGAGGTCGTACAGCAGGACGTACACGTGGGCGCCGGGCGCCTCGACGATGGTCGCCAGCGCTCCGTCCCAGCCGACGTTCTCACCGCCGAAGGTCAGGCGCCAGCCTCTGATCCACCCGGTGCCGATCACCGGGGAGTGCGGCGTGCGCTGCTTCATGTGCGCCGGATCGAGGTTGCTCGCGTAGGCGGCGTACTTCGTCATCGTCGGGGTCTCTTCCGATCTCCCCCGCCCGGTGCGAGAGCGCGGGGGTGGCTTCCACGCCGGGTGCGGCCACCGGCGTCACGGGGATGGACCGACGTCACGGGGGGCGTCCGACGTCGGTGGAAGATACTACGGAGGCCGCCGCACCGGGACGAGAGGGACGTCGGAAGAGGGGCAAACTAGGGAGGTACGACGAGCTCTGGAGGATCCCACGTGACGCGCATCGTCATCCTTGGCGGCGGACCCGGCGGCTACGAGGCGGCCCTGGTCGCCGCGTCCCTCGGCGCGACCGTGACCGTGATCGACTCAGACGGCATCGGCGGGGCGTGCGTCCTGACCGACTGCGTGCCGTCGAAGACCCTCATCGCGACGTCGGAGACGATGACGAACTTCGCGATGGCGCCGGCGCTGGGGGTGCGCCCACATGGCGACCCCTCGGCCGAGGTCGGCAGCTGGGAGCTGACCGGCCTGCCCCACCTCACGCCACCGGACGTGGTCACGGTCGACCCCGAGCAGGTCAACGAACGGGTGCGGGCGCTGGCCCGGGCCCAGTCCGCCGACATCGAGCGCCGCCTGGAGCGGGAGCGGGTCGAGGTGGTGCACGGCACCGGACGCCTGGTCGGCCCGCACGCGGTCGAGACGTCCGACGGCGAGACGTTCGTCGGCGACATCGTCCTGGTCGCCACCGGGGCGTCGCCGCGGGAGATCTCCGGCTGCGAGCCGGACGGCGAGCGCATCCTCACCTGGCGCCACCTGTACGACCTCAAGGAGATCCCCGAGCACCTGGTCGTGGTCGGTTCCGGCGTCACCGGCGCCGAGTTCGCCAGCGCCTACCGGGCGCTCGGCGCCGAGGTGACACTTGTCTCCTCACGCGAGCGGGTGCTGCCCGGCGAGGACCCGGACGCGGCCCGGGTGATCGAGGACGTCTTCGTCCGCCGCGGCATCGAGGTGCTCAACCGCTCCCGGGCCGCCGCGGCGCGCCGGATCGGTGACGGCGTCCTCGTCGAGCTCACCGACGGCCGGACGGTGACAGGCAGCCACGCGCTGATGGCGGTGGGTTCGGTGCCGCGGACGAAGGGCCTCGGTCTCACCGAGGTCGGCGTCCGGCTCGGCTCCGGCGGCCACGTCGTCGTCGACCGCATGTCCCGGACGTCGGTTCCCGGCGTGTACGCGGCCGGCGACTGTACCGGCGTGCTCCCGCTGGCGTCCGTCGCCGCGATGCAGGGCCGGATCGCGATGTGGCACGCCCTCGGCGAGGCGGTGACCCCGCTGCGCCTGGGCACCGTGTCGTCGAACATCTTCACCGAGCCCGAGATCGCCACCGTCGGGGTGACCCAGCGGATGAAGGACTCCGGCGCGATCGCCGCCGAGGTCACCACAGTGCCACTGATGCGCAATCCACGCGCGAAGATGATGGGGATAGCGGACGGTTTCGTTAAGTTGTTCTGCCGGCCCGGAAGTGGCAGCGTCCTGGGTGGCGTCATCGTTGCTCCGCGTGCAAGTGAACTGATCCTCTCAATTTCGCTCGCGGTCGAGAACGGTCTGACCGTCGACCAGATCGCGCACACCTTCTCGATCTATCCCTCCTTGTCCGGTTCCATCACCGAGGCGGCCCGTGTCCTGCGGCCGCGCGACCTGTTCGCCGGCTTCGACACCCCCGCCTGAACAGGCCTGTCACTCCGGCCCAGGCCGGATAATGGGCCCATGAAAGGCGTCTTCGTCGGCCTGACGACGCTTGATTCGGTCTACCTCGTGGATCGGCTTCCAGGTGCCGACGAGAAGTGTGTGGCGCGGGATTTCGCCATGAATGCGGGTGGGCCCGCGACGAACGCCGCGGTGACGTTCGCCTACCTCGGCGGGCGGGCCTGCCTCGTGAGCGCCATCGGCACGTCCCCGGCCGCGGCGCTCGTGCACGCGGATCTCGCGCGCTACGGGGTCCGGCACATCGAGCTGGTGCCGGAGCAGTCCGGCGACGGTGCCGCCGGCCCCTACGGAGCCCTCGCCGCGCAGGCAGTGGCCGGTCCCGCCGGCCAGCACGGCCCGCCCGGCAAGCCCACCGGGCTGCGCTCCGGCGGCACCCGCTCCGGCTACGGCCCGGCGGGACCGCTCACCGGATACCCGCACGTACGCGGCCGGAGCGGGCCCGGCCTGCCCGGCGGCGCAACCCACAGCCCCGCCGGGGCGGTCAAGCCGGCCGGCCACGTGCACGGCCCGGTCGGCGGCGCCCATGGCGGCGGGCACGGTGGGCACGGCAGCGGACCCGGCGGTGGCCACGGTGGGCCTGGCAGTCACGGTGCGATCGGCGGGCACGGCGGCCACGGCGGGATCGGCGGCCACGGGGTGACCGGCGGGGCCGGGCTCGGTGGAGCCGGCGTCCTCGGCGGAATGGCCGGCCTGGCCGGTGCCGTCCAGACCGGGCCGAACACGGCGGCCGCCGGCCACCTGGCCGGCCAGTCGGCGATGTCCTACGCCCTCCCGATGTCAGCGGTCATGGTGACCTCGCAGACCGGCGAGCGTGCGGTGACCTCGACGCACGGCATGGTCCCCCGGTGCACCGCGAACACCTCGGCCGCGGCCGCGGTCGCCGACGCCGACGTGGTCGTGCTCGACGGCCACCAGGTCGACGCCGCCATCGGCCTTCTCCGCACGCTGCGCGGCTCAGGCCCGCCGGTCCTCCTCGACGGCGGAAGCTGGAAGCCCGGCACCGAGCAGATCCTGCCGTTCGTCGACGTCGTGATCTGCTCGGCCGCGTTCCGCCCCCCGGGCTTCGACCCCGGCGCGGACATCCTCGGCCTGCTGCTGCGCTACGGGCCGTTCTTCGTCGCCGTCACGGACGGCCCCGGGCCCATCCGCTGGGCCACGGCGGAACGGCGCGGCCACGTGCTGCCCCCGGTGGTGGCCGCCCGCGACACCCTGGGCGCCGGCGACGTCTTCCACGGCGCCTTCGCCTGGATGATGGCCCACGGCGCGCTCGCGACCGACGAGCTGGTCGGAGCCCTCGGCGAGGCCTCACGGGTCGCCGCCCGCTCCGTCCAGACCTTCGGCCCCCGCAGCTGGATGACCTGACCCCGGCGGGCCGCCGGGGATGCGGTCAGCCCGCGGGCGCGGTCAGCCCGGCGGTCTGGGCGGCGGGCTCGACGGCCGCGTCCCGCGCCGCGCAGCCGGCGAGGTGGTCGTTCACCAGCCCGCACGCCTGCATGAGCGCATACGCGGTGGTCGGGCCGACGAAGACGAAGCCGTGCCCCCGCAGCGCCTTCGCCAGCGCCCTGGACTCGGCGGTCACCGCCGGGACGTCGGCGAGCCGGGCCGGGGCCGGACGGGGCGGCGGCGCGAACGACCAGACCAGCTCCTCCAGCGGCTCGGTCAGGGCGAGCACCGCGCGGGCGTTCGCGATCGTCGCCTCGATCTTGCGCTGGTTGCGGACGATGCCGGCGTCCAGGAGAAGTGCCTCGACCGTGCCCGCGCCGAACGCGGCGACGGCGGCCGGGTCGAACCCCGCGAACGCCGCCCGGAACGCCGGACGCTTGCGCAGGATCGTCAGCCACGACAGCCCGGACTGGAACGCCTCCAGCGTCATCCGCTCGAACAGGCCGACGGTGTCCCGAACGGGCCGGCCCCACTCGGTGTCGTGGTACTCGACGTACAGCGGCGTCGACAGCCCCCAGGGACACCGCGACCGCCCGTCCTCCCCGACTGCCAGGTCGGACGACCCAGTCACGGGACGAGCCCCTCGAAGCCGGGCTTGATGACCTCGTTGATCAGCGCGAGACGCTGGTCGAATGGGAGGAAGGCGGACTTCATCGCGTTCACGGTCAGCCAGCGGATGTCGGACCAGCCGTAGCCGAACGTCTCGACCAGGGTGGCGAACTCGCTGGACAGCGTCACCCCGCTCATCAGCCGGTTGTCGGTGTTCACCGTGACCCGGAAGTGCAGCCGGCGCAGCAGGCCGATCGGATGGCGCTCGATGCTCGGCGCCGCCCCGGTGTGCACGTTCGACGACGGGCACATCTCCAGCGGGACGCGGACGTCGCGCACGTAGTCCGCCAGATCGCCGAGGATGGCGTTTCCGTCCGGGTCGACGGTGATGTCGTCGACGATGCGCACGCCGTGCCCGAGCCGGTCGGCGTTGCACCACTGCAGCGCCTCCCAGATCGACGGCAGCCCGAACGCCTCACCGGCGTGGATCGTGAAGTGCCCGTTCGCGCGCTGGATGTACTGGAACGCGTCCAGGTGGCGGGTCGGCGGGTTGCCCGCCTCCGCCCCCGCGATGTCGAACCCGACCACCCCGGCCTCCCGCCACCGGACGGCCAGCTCCGCGATCTCCAGCGAGCGGGCCTGGTGGCGCATGGCGGTCACCAGCGCGCGCACGTGCAGGCCGGTTCCCGCCGAGCCGGCGCGGAAGCCGTCCAACGCGGCCTCGACCACCCCGTCGAGCGACATGCCCTGCTCGACGTGGAGCTCCGGGGCGAACCGGACCTCCGCGTAGACGACCCCGTCGGCGGCCAGATCCTCGGCGCACTCGCGGGCCACCCGGGCCACGGCCTCGGGCGTCTGCATGACGCCCACCGTGTGGCTGAACGTCTCCAGGTACCGCACGAGCGACCCGGTGTGCGCACCTCCACGGAACCAGGTACCGAGCTTGTCGACATCGGTCGTCGGCAACCCGGTGTACCCGGTGGCGTCAGCCAGCTCGACGATGGTCGCGGGCCGCAGGCCACCATCAAGATGATCGTGCAGCAGGACCTTGGGAACCCGGCGGATCGCAGCCTCAGTGATCTTCTCGCTGGCCTGGCCAGCAGGGATGTCCGCGCTCACCTCCCTGACGGTAGGCCACCCCACCGACAGTTCGCCGTCCGCCACATGACGACGAGCAGACACCGCACCCCAATCCACCGCACCCGCACCACCTGCCCCCCGTACCCCCATGCACCGCACCCCGCACCCCGCGACCCAGCACCCCACAGCCCGCGCATCCCAACACCCCGCGGTTCACCAGCCGCCCATCAGATTCACAAATAACCCAAATAAAAACAATCCACACACACCAAAACGGTATGTGGCGGGCGAGTGGGTCTATAGACTCACTCACCCGCCACACTTCGGGCGACTCGAGCCGGTGGGGGCGGGGCGGGGCGCGGGTCAGCGGATGTGGTCGAGGACCAGTGGGGTGGGAGCGGGCGGTTCGTCGGTGACCGAGACGGCGTCCGCGAGTGCGGCGAGTGCCCGGGAGAAGGTCGCCTCGTCGTCGGAGTAGAGCTCGATCAGGGGGGCGCCGGCCTGGACCTGTTCCCCCACCGTCGCATGCCACCGCAGTCCCGCCGCCGGCGAGACGGGATCTTCCTTCCGCGCGCGCCCCGCGCCCAGGCGCCAGGCGGCGACACCCAGGGCACGGGCATCAAGGCGGCTCAGGTAGCCGTCCGCCGGAGCGGGGACGGTGCGGGTGAACGCGGCGGTCGGCAGTGGGGCGTCCGGGTCGCCGCCCTGGGCGGCGACCATCGCGCGCCACACGTCGTATGCCGCCCCCGAGGCCAGGACCTCCGCCGGATCCGGCCCGGCACCGGAACCACCGCTGAGGCCGACGATGTCCAGCATCACGCGGGCGAGGGCGACGGTGACCTCGACGAGGTCCGGCGGGCCCGCCCCGCGCAGGGTCTCGACCGCCTCGGTCACCTCGGGGCCGTTGCCCGCGGTGCGGCCCAGCGGGGTGTCCATCGCGGTGAGCAGGGCCTCGGTGCGCACCCCGGCGCGGGTGCCCAGGCCGACCATCGTCCGCGCGAGCTCGCGGGCGTCGGCGAGTGAGGTCATGAAGGCGCCGGTGCCGACCTTGACGTCCAGGACCAGCGCGGACGTCCCCTCAGCGATCTTCTTGCTCATGATCGAGGAGGCGATCAGCGGGATGGACTCGACCGTGCCGGTGACGTCGCGCAGGGCGTACAGCCTGCGGTCCGCGGGAGCCAGGCCGGGGCCGGCGGCGCAGATGACGGCGCCGACGTCCGCCAGCACGGCGCGCATGGTGCCCGGGTCGAGATCGGCGCGCCAGCCGGGGATCGCCTCCATTTTGTCGAGCGTCCCGCCGGTGTGCCCGAGCCCACGTCCGGACAGCTGCGGGACGGCCGCTCCGCACGCGGCCACCAGCGGGGCGAGGACCAGCGAGACCTTGTCCCCGACCCCGCCGGTGGAATGCTTGTCGACCGTCGGGCGGGTCAGGCCGGACAGGTCCAGCCGTTCGCCGCTGGCGATCATCGCCGACGTCCAGTGATCCAGCTCGTCGGGGGCCATGCCGCGCCAGACCACGGCCATCAGGTAGGCGGACATCTGCTCGTCGGCGACCCGGCCGTGGGTGTAGGCGTCGATGAGCCAGGCGACCGCGTCCGCCGGCAGCGCCGCCCCGTCGCGCTTGGCCCGGATGAGGTCGACGACGTCGTGGGACGCCGCAGGACCGCCGTGACCGCCGCCGGGGGCATCAGCGCTCATGCTCCGCGCTCCGCCGCAGGTGCCCGCTCCGCCGCAGGTGCCCGCTCCGCCGCGGGCGGCAGGTCCGCCGGGCCGAAGGCGCCGGGGAGGAGCTCGCCCAGGGTACGGATTCCGTCCGCGGTCGCCAGTTCGAGCTCGGGACCTCCGTGCTCGTGGAGAAGCTGGCGGCAGCGACCGCACGGCGCGAGCGGCGCGCCCGTGCCGTCCACACAGGCGAAGGCGACCAGCCGGCCACCACCGCTGGCCCGCAGCGCCGAGACAAGACCACATTCAGCGCACAATGTGAGCCCGTAGGAGGCGTTCTCTACGTTGCAACCGACGACGACCCGACCGTCGTCGACCATCGCCGCAGCGCCGACCCGCAGGCCGGAGTAGGGCGCGTAGGCGTGCCGCGCCACCCGCACCGCCTCGCCCCGCAGGTGCTCCCAGCCGCTGTCATCCACGTTCCCTCCCCGACGGTTCGCCTTCCTTCCAGGCTGTCCACCCGGATGCGCCAGGTCGCCGACCAGATGCACCGCGTCACGCCGGGCCCGGCGGACCGGCCCGCACGGCCCGTCGGCGCCGGCCCCGACCAGCATGCCCCACTGCCGGTGAGCGGACCGGATGTGATCCCATGAAATCGTCAACGCGCAGCGGAGAGGACAACCGATGTCAGGCGAGCGCCGGGGCGAACCCGGTCCAGCCGGTCCACGCACTCTCGTCGGGCGTCGGTACCGGCTGGACGGGGTGATCGGCCAGGGCGGCTTCGGTGTCGTGCACCGGGCCACCGACGAGCTGCTCGGCCGGCAGGTCGCCGTCAAGGAGGTCCGGCTCCCCACCGACGGCAGCGAGCGGGAGCGGGAGCTCGCGCGGGAGCGGGTGCTGCGGGAGGCGCGCGCCGCCGGCCGACTGCATCATCCCGGCGCGGTCGCGGTCCTGGACGTCATCGCCGAGGGCGACCTGCCCTGGATCGTCATGGAATTCGTCGACGGGAAGTCCCTGTCGGCGATCATCGAGGAGCGCGGCCGGCTCGGGGTCGGCGAGGTCTGCCGCATCGGCATCAGCCTCGCCTACGCGCTGGAGGCCGCCCACCGGCTGGGCATCGTGCACCGGGACGTGAAGCCGAGCAACGTCCTGGTGACGGCGGACGAACGCGCGCGGCTCACCGACTTCGGGATCGCCGTCAGCCATGGCGACCCCCGGCTGACCAGCACCGGGATGGTCCTCGGCTCGCCGGCCTACCTGGCCCCCGAGCGGGCCCGCGGCGACGCCGGTACGGCCGCCAGCGACCGGTGGGGGCTGGGCGCGACGCTGTTCACCAGCGTCGAGGGGGTCTCCCCGTTCCCCGGGAACGACCCGATCTCCATTCTCGCCGCGGTGGTGCAGGGCCGCCGCCGGCCGTTCCGCGCCGCCGGGCGGCTCGCGCCCGTGATCGACGATCTCATGGCCACCCACCAGGCACGCCGGCCGAGTCTGGCGACGGTGCGCTCGCGGCTGCGCGACATCCTCGAACGCGGCGGGGACACCCGGCCCTCCCGGGCCCGCAGCCGGCCATCCCGGCCCGCGGTAACGGCGATCACTCCGACGTCGGGCACACCCGCGACCCCCGCACCAGGCGCCCCCGGGCCTCCGACGGCCCCGATCCCGGGCGGGTTCGCGGCGGACGGCGGTGACACGTTCACCGCGGGCGGAGCATCCACGGGCGGTGCATCCCCGGCCGACCAGGACACCGTGGTCAGCCAGTATGCCGGGCCCGACGAGACCACCGTCCTCGGCGAGTCCGTCCTCGGCGGACCGGCGACCGCCGGCGCGCGCGCCGGCGAGACGCACAACGCCATGGCGGAGGACGACGAAACGTCCGACGACCGCTCGTCCCCGGAGGACGGCGGCGCGGACCTGACCGCGCTGCTCACGGGCCCGACGACGGCACCTGCTGGCGGCGCACCCGCCGGCCCACCGCCAGCCGCCCCGGGGCTGGCCGGCACCGTGCTGATGAACGCGGCGCCCAGCGAGGCACCGCCGGACGACACCGTGTCCGGCGACCCGCTGTCGGACGACACCCTGCCCGGCGAGACACCATCAGACGACACCCTGCCCGGCGCCCTGCCCGGCGAGGGGCCGCCGAATGACACCGTGCCCGGCGGGGTGCGGGCGGACGACACCGTGCTGGCCGAGGCATCGCCGGACGGAACCGTGCTGACCCGGACGTCGCCGGCGAGCACGGGCGACACCGGGGCCGACGCGGACAATGACACCCGCGTCGGCATCGGTACAGACAGCGCGGCGGCCATCGCCGCGGAGGAGGCCGGCTCCCCGGTACCGGACTCGGCGGCCGTCGGACCCACGGCGAGCCGGGTCGGGGCAGGCGACCCGGCGGCGAGCGACGCACGGCCGGCCAGCCAGGCACCGGCCGGGCCAACCGCGACGGCTCAACCAGCGGAGCCAGCACAGCAGGCTGGAGCGGCAGAACCGTCGGGAGCGGCGGGACCAGCCGGAACGGCGGGAACGGCGGGACAGTCGGGAACGGCTGGTGCGCACCCGCGGTTGACCGGTCGGCTGGAGCGGCTCCGGGCGATGGAGCGGCGGCGGGGCGCGGCGGTTGAGCGTCCCCGGGGTACTGAGCGGCTGCGACCGGTCGACCGCATGCGGGCACTCGGCGGCATCCCGGCGCGGGCGCGGACATCCCAGGACTCGTTGGATCCCATGACCGGCGGCCTGCCGATACCCGGCGCCGGTGCGGCATCGGCCGCGACGGGAACGGTGCCGGGCCCGGCCGGTTCCGCGGGCACCGAACCGGCCGCCGCCACGGCCACCGGGACAGCCAAGGCCACCGGGACAGCCGGGACGAGGAGTACGCCCGACGCCACGGGAACGCCGGGCACCGCCACGGAACCGACGTCCGCTGTGGGGCGCCGGTACTCGGCGGCCGCGGCGTTGTTCTCCCGGCCGGGCAGGTCCACGGCCTCCGGCGATTCCGGTCCGGGGATCTCCGCGGGTCCGCCGAGCGCACCCCGCGCCGCCGCCCATCCGCGGCGGGAGCCGGAGCAGGAGCCGCCGACGAGTGGGCAGAACCTGTTCCGCCCGCCCTCCGAACGGCAGCCGGAGGAGCGGCGGCACCCGGGTGGGGTGCTGGGACGTCCGGACGGGGCGAGCGCCGTTACGCCCAGCCGCGGACGTCGCCTGACTGTGATCCTCATCGCGTCCGTCGTCGTGATCGCGCTTGCGGTCGTCGCCGCCGTCCTGGTGTTCGGCGGGGGTGACGACGGTGCGGAGCCGGCCGGAGCCGGGCCGCGCCCGACCGTCCAGGCTGACCAGGAAGCCGCAGCAGTCCAGGCTGGAGACCTGGTCGCGTCGAATTCGAAGCCGGTCACGGCGCCTCCGGGCTGGGTCTCCTACATCGATCCGACGGGCTGGTCGATCGCCTACCCGTCGCGCTGGCAGCGGCGGCCCGGCCCCGGGGGCGAGGGGAATATGGACTTCGTGGATCCGGCTACTGGTACGTTCTTGCGCATCGGGAGCATCGCGAGTGCGAACACCTCCGCCATTGAGGACTGGCGCACGAACGAAATCAGCTTCCGGGATCGAGTGCGGGACTACCGGCGGGTACGGATCGAACCAGGTGACGGGGCGGACGGCGCGACGCAGGCCGACTGGGAGTTCACCTACGCCTCCGGTGGGGGGACGGTGCATGTGCTCAACCGTGGCGCGGTGCGAAACGGGCATGGATACGCTCTGTACTGGTACACGGCCGAGGAGCTGTGGGAGGCGGATCAGCCGCTCATGCGACAGCTCTTCGCGGCCTTCAGGCCGGCCTCATGAGGAGCCTCAGGGCCGGTTGCCGGCCTGACGGGTCCGATGGCCGGCGGGGTTGCGTCCGGTCCAGTCAATTCGTCTGTCAGACTTGACTCGATGGCCAGATCGGCGAGCGTGCCCCCCGACACCTCTCGGCACGGCACACCCCGCTATGTAGCGCAGCGCTACCGCCTCGACACACCTATCGGGCGCGGTGGCGCCGGCGTTGTGTGGTGCGGCGAGGACGAGCTGCTCCAGCGGCCAGTCGCAATCAAGGAAATCCTCGTGCCGATGGCGGGCGCGCAGGCGGAGCGGGATGCCATTCGGGCCCGGGTGCTGCGCGAGGCGCGTGCGCTGGCCCGGCTGCACAGCCCGGCCATCGTCTCGGTCTTCGACGTCGTCGAGGAGCACGAGCGGCACTGGATCATCATGGAGCTCGTCGACGCGGACAGCCTCGGCGACACCATCAAGAACCATGGCCCGCTGCCGTTCGACCAGGTCGCCGCGATCGGGCTGGCGCTGGCCGACGCCCTCGCCGCCGCCCACTCGGCCGGTGTGCTGCACCGTGACGTGAAGCCGGGCAACGTCCTGCTCGGCCGGGACAACCGGGTCCGCCTCACCGACTTCGGCATCGCCGCGACCGAGGGCGACGTGACCCTGACCGGGACGGGCGCGCTCGTCGGCTCCCCGGCCTACATCGCCCCGGAGCGGGTGCGCGGCTCCTCGGGCACGCCCGCGAGCGACCTGTGGGGGCTCGGCGCGACGCTCTACTCGGCGGTCGAGGGCTGCCCGCCCTTCGAGGGCCCGGAGACCTACGCGGTGCTGAGCGCCGTGGTGGAGGGCCGGCGGCGGCCGTTCCGGCTCGCCGGGCCGCTGCGCGGGCTGCTCACCGACCTGCTCGACCGTCCCGCCGAGCTGCGCCCGGACGTCGACGAGATCCGCCGCCGGCTGACGCCCATCGCGCGCAACGCCACCCCCGTCCCCGATGTCGTGACGAATCCGCGCGGCCGCCAGTCCGAGCCCGCCGCGGACGAGCCCTCGTCTGACGACGGCCTGGAGAACCTGGCCCCGCCGCCGCCTTCGTCGGTGCCACGGACCGACCGCCAGCCGGCGCCGAGCGGCGACATCGGGGTGACCGACCGGCTGATGCCGGGCCGGGAGATGACGCCCCTGCCGCCGCGGGCGGACCTGTCGACCCCGGGCGACGATCTGACGGCCGTCGGGCACACGCCGGTGACCGGGCCGGTCGTGGCGAGCACGGGACCCCACGACGACATCACCCAGATCGGCGCGCTCGCCGCGGCCGTCGACATGTTCGACCAGGACGACGCCAACATGGCCGCCGGCCTGCTCTCGCTGGACCGGGACGGCGAACGCGCCGGCCGCGGGGGCACCTCGCACCGGGCACCGGCCGCGGGGCGCGGCGACCACCGCGGCGACACCCCCCGTGGATCGGCCCGCAAGGGTCGGCCGCCGACGATCGCGATCGTCGCCGGCGCGGCGGTGGCGATGCTGGCGGGTCTCGCCGTCGCGCTCACCCTGCTGTTCACCGGCAACGGGGGCGGCTCCGACGGCACCAGCGCGGAGGGCACGTCTCCCTCGCCGTCGTTCGCCCCGCGGACACCGGACCCGCTGCCGACCACCGACGTGGTCGTCACCGAGCCGGTTCAGACGCCGAACCGGCCGGCCTACACGCCCCGGGCACGGCGGACGACCACTCCGACGCCTCCGCCCCCGCCGGCGCAGACCGATCCGCCCGAGACGACTCCCACGGCGGGGCCGACAACACCACCGGTGACCACCGCGCCGGCGTCGTCGGCACCCGCGACCACACCGCCGACGGAGGTCTCGCCGACCGGCGCTGGGCCCACGCCCACCCAGGTCGTCCCCACGCCCCCCGGCGGCGGCGCCTGATCACGGCCGGCACCAGCCGCCCGGTCAGATAGTCAGGTAGGTCAGGTCGACGGTCCGCGAACCGGCAGGTGACCGCCGGCCGGTGACCGCTGCCGCCGTGGTGCGGTTCGGGTGCGGTTCGGTTCGGGCGTTGTTCGCTCCGGGTGCGGGGTCGAGCCGTCGGGATGCGCCCTGACGACGCGATTCGGGTCCGTGCATGTCCGATTCGCTTGACACGCGCTGCGAGACATCACAACATAGGTAAGCCTCACCTAAGCGTCCGACGGTCATGTCGCGAGCGGGCTTCCGCTCGGCCCACGTGAACCCCGAAGCACGAGGAGTCCGCTGATCGGAAAGGCTCGGCCACCGCGCCGCTTTCCGGCCGGCGGCACCGTCGCCGCGCGAGGGCCGGGCTCCGGTGGCGGCTTCCGGGCCGGGCTCCGGCATTCCGGGGGTGGTCGCCCGCCAGCCCGCCGACGGGTCGGATTCCGCGCGAGCCGGCGGCGCGGCGTATCCGGGGAAACCGGCGGCCGACACCTGACGTCACCGGCGAATCCCGCGACATCCCCGCCCTCGACCTGCCCGATTTCGAGAGCGCGACCGGCCGATCGGCGCATCCACCATGAAGCAGTGTTCCAGAGAAATCACCGCACGAAGCGCCGATCAGAGGAGAAGCATCGACATGCGCGTTGTAATGTTCGGATATCAGACCTGGGGACATCGAACACTGCAGGCGCTGCTCGACTCCGACAACGACGTCACTCTCGTCGTCACGCACGAAAAGGGCGAAGGCGATTACGAGAAGATCTGGGACGACTCGGTCGCCGATCTCGCCACCGGGGCCGGCGTGCCGGTGGCCATCCGGAACCGCCCCGATGACGAGGAGCTGATGTCGCTGCTCAAGGCGGCCGACCCCGACGTCATCGTCGCCACGAACTGGCGCACCTGGATTCCGCCGCAGATTTTCAACCTGCCCCGGCTGGGAACGCTGAACATCCACGACTCGCTGCTGCCGGCCTACGCCGGGTTCGCGCCGCTGATCTGGGCGCTCATCAACGGCGAGCCTGAGGTGGGCGTGACCGCGCACATGATGACCGACGTCCTCGACGCCGGTGACGTCGTCCTGCAGCGGCGGGTGCGGGTCGGCCCGCGCGACACGACGGCCGACCTGTTCCACCGCACCCTGGCCCTGTTCGGCCCGATGGCTGTGGAGGGCCTGGAGCTGATGGCGTCCGGGCGCACCGAGTGGGCGAAGCAGGACCGCTCGAAGGCGAGCTTCTTCCACAAGCGGTCGCCCGTGGACAGCCTCATCGACTGGACCTGGACGGCCGAGGAGCTCGACCGGCTCGTCCGCGCCCAGTGCGACCCGTACCCCAACGCCTACACGTACCGTAACGGCGAGCGGCTGCGGATCATCTCCGCGGAGGTGTCGAAGGGCGTCTACGGCGGCACACCGGGACGGATCTTCATCCGGGAGGGCGACGGGATCGTCATCGTCGCGGGCGCCGAGGCCCGGCGCGGGCGCAGCCACGGGCTGCTGGTCAAGACGATCCGCACCGACGACGGCCGCGAGCTGCCGGCAACCGAGTACTTCACCACGATGGGCGGTTACCTCACCCGCCAACCGTAGCCACCCGGCTCCCGCGGTCGACAGCGGCGAGCGCCGGGTGCTCCCGGAACCCCGATCCGGGCGGTTACCCACGTGTTCACCCGCGGTGGATCTTGCAGCCCCACACGGCCGCGATCAGGCGTGACTTTCCCTTGACACACGGACCCTTGACACACGAAGCGTGACAATTCAGTATAAGTAAACCTAACTTAATATCTACGCAGACGTCCGGCGGGGATCACACCTGTCCCGCACGCACCGACCCAGAAGTCCGCTGAGCACCGGGGGTCTGTTGCACGACTCCGGCATACCCGCCGGCTCGGAGTTCCATAACCGCCGATCCCGTACTCGGGTGGTGAGGACGGAACTTCCGCGGCGGCGGGCGTGGCCGACTGCCACGGCGAGCTCGGTCACCAGACCGGAAGAGAAGGGGACATGGACGTCACAGGGAGCGAGTTCGACGGAGATCACCGGCAGACCACGAGGGCGGGTGCCGGTGACGGAGGCGGACCGACGGCACCCGACGTCGTCGACCTGGTCGGTGTGGGATTCGGCCCGTCGAACCTGGCGTTGGCGATCGCCGCGGCGGAACACCGGACCGTCCCGGCGAACCCACCGATCAGCACCCGCTTCTTCGAGACGCAAACCACCTTCGGCTGGCACCGGGGAATGCTGCTCAACGATGCGACAATGCAGATCTCGTTCCTCAAGGACCTGGCCACGATGCGCAACCCGACCAGCGGGTTCAGTTTCCTGGCCTATCTCGCCGACCGCGGCCGGCTGGTGGACTTCATCAACCACAAGACCATATTTCCGTCCCGCCGCGAGTTCCACGACTACCTGGAGTGGGCCGCGGAACAGGTCGACCAGGTGGTGACCTACGGGGCCCGAGTGGTGTCGATCCGTCCCGTCCACGACCCACACCACCCCGGCGAGGTGCGCGAACTCGACGTCGAGGCCCGACTCGCCGACGGCGCAACGGTCGTCCAGCGCACCCGCAATGTGGTGATGGGGCAGGGCCTGCACCCCAACCTGCCCGGCGGGGTGACCCCCTCGGAGCGGGTCTGGCACAACCACGACCTGCTGAACCGGCTCGACCAGCTGCCGAGCCGGCCGCACCGGCGCTTCACCGTGGTGGGTGCCGGGCAGAGCGCGGCGGAGGTGACCGAGCACCTGCACACCCGCTTCCCGGACAGCGAGGTCTGCGCCGTGTTCGCCCGGTATGGCTACAGCCCGGCCGACGACAGCGCCTTCGCCAACCGGATCTTCGACCCGGCCGCGGTCGACGAATACTTCCGTGCCGGCGACGAGGTGAAAAACGCCCTGCTGGCCTACCACAGCAACACCAATTACTCGGTGGTCGACGCCGACCTCATCAGCGAGCTGTACCGCCGCAGCTATCAGGAACAGGTCTGCGGCACACACCGGCTGCGCGTCGTCCACGCCTCGCGAGTGACGGGGCTGACGCCGCTGCCGGCCGGTGTCCGCATCGCCGTGGAGTTCCTGCCCACCGGCGAGGTCACCGAGCTCGACAGCGACATCGTCATCTTCGCCACCGGCTACCGGCCGCACGATCCGCTGGCGATGCTCGGCGATCTGGCGACCACGGTCTCGTGCGACGACCTGGGGCGGCCGCGGCTGACCCGCGACTACCGCATCGTCACCCGGCCGGACGTCACGTGCGGGATCTACCTGCAGGGCGCGACCGAGCACAGCCATGGGATCTCGTCGTCGCTGCTGTCCAACGTGGCCGTGCGGTCCGGGGAGATCCTGGACTCGGTGATCGGGCGCTGCCACGGCCCGCGGACCGAGCCCGCGGTGGACCCGGCGACGGACGGAGCGGGCCGCGCACTCGCCTTCAGCACCGACCGCGGCTGACGGCCTCGTCCGGAGGTACGGGTCGTGCTCGCAGTGAGTGTTTCCGGACGGCCCTGGCCGCGCTCCGAGAACAGGCCTTTGGCACCGCCACCCCGGCTGGCTCGTACACCAGACGAGAAAAGATTCCGTCAGGTTCGCGGGTATTCTTCACATAGGCAGTCGAGGTGCTTCCGATCGCCCCGCATTTATCTTCCTTGTAGCTGAACGCCTTGTAGCTGAACGCGGCAATCTCCGTCGGTTCCGCCGACCATGCAGACCGCCTCCCGCCAGGTGCGCGGGGCGCGCCCAGAACCCGGACCGGAGGATTGAGAGTGCAGACGAGCAGGCCGTCGGGACGTGACGTGCTCACCAGCTCGATCAGGAACCAGTGGCGACCGATAGCCCTGGGTTCGACGCTGGTCGCCACGCATCAGATCGGTGAGGCCCTCGTCCCGGTCCTGATCGGGGTGATCATCGACCAGGCCGTCTCGACTGGATCCAGCGCCGATCTCCTCAGCTGGATCGCCGTCCTCGCTGTCGTCTTCGCCGCCCTGTCGTTCAGTTACCGCTTCGGCGCCCGGTTCGGGGAGCGCGCGGCCGAAAGCTCCGCCCATGCCCTGCGCATCCGCCTGACCGGACGGGTGCTGGACCCGCGGGGAGGCGCGGAGACCGGACGCCTGTCCGGGGCGCTGGTGAACATCGCCAACGGCGACGCCCAACGCGTCGGGGTCGTGAACGCCGCACTACCCGCGTCGATCGCGGCGGTCACCGGCCTGCTGGTCGGCGCGGTCGCGCTGCTCACGGTCTCCACCCCGCTCGGTCTGCTCGTCCTGTTGGGCGCTCCGTTCCTGCTGTGGGCGACCCACCTGCTCGGCCGCCCGTTGGAACGGCGCAGCGACGCCGAACAGGAGCAGGCCGCGCACGCCTCGGGGATCGCCGCCGACCTCGTCGCCGGCCTACGCGTCCTCAAGGGCCTCGGCGCCGAGTCCGCGGCCATCGCCCGCTACCGGCGCACCAGTCAGGACGCGCTGGCGGCCACCCTGCGCGCGGCCAACGCGAAGGCCTGGCACGACGGCGGGGTGCTCGCGCTGACGGGGGTCTTCATCGCGCTGGTCGCGCTGCTGGCGGGTCACCTCGCGACCGCGGGAGACATCAGCGTCGGTGATCTGGTCGCCGCGGTCGGGCTCGCTCAGTTCCTGCTCGGGCCACTTTCGATCTTCATGTGGGTCAACGCGGAGTTCGCCCAGGGCCGAGCGTCCGCCGCCCGCGTCGCCTCCGTTCTGGCGGCGCCCCCCTCGGTGGCTGGCGGAAACAGCCGCCTTCCCGCGTCCGTGCGAGGAGAGATCCAGGTCCGCGACCTCCGGCACGGGCCGCTGCGGGACCTGACCTTTACGGCCCGATCTGGTGAACTTCTCGGGATCATCGCGACCGATCCGGCCGCGGCCACCGCCATCCTGCAGTGCCTGGGGAGGGAGGCCGACCCGGAATCCGGATCGATCGAACTCGACGGGGTACCCCTCTCCACGCTGGACCCGGCCGATGTCCGCGCCGCGATCCTGGTGGCCACGCACGACGCGGACCTGTTCGAGGGGTCTCTGCTCGAGAACATCGTCGCCGCCCCGTCCGAGGGCCACGCGGCGGTGCCCGCCGCCCGCATGCCCGCCGACGCCAGGACCGCGCTCGGACCGGCGCTGGCCGCGGCGGCGGCGGACGAGGTCGCGAGCACGCTCCCTGCCGGGGTCGACGAGATACTCACAGAACACGGCCGCTCGCTGTCGGGTGGACAGCGCCAGCGGGTCGCCCTCGCCCGCGCGCTCGCGGCCGACGCGGCCGTGCTCGCCCTGCACGATCCCACCACCGCGGTGGACGCGGTCACCGAGGCAAGGATCGCGGCCGGGATCCGTGAGATCCGCCGCGGGCGGACAACCATCATGGTCACCACAAGCCCGGCACTGCTCTCGGTGACGGACCGGGTCGTGGTCGTCGACCGCGGGGCGGTGACTGTCGAAGGCACCCATGAGGACCTCGTCCGGGATCGCACGGACTACCGATCGACGGTGCTCGCCTGAGCCGCCGGCCCTCGGCCACCTCTGTTTCGTGACAGTCGTCCGGCGCGGGTACGCACGCCGGCCCCGCTTCCAGACATCCACCCGGGAGAACCGACAATGGCCATGTCCGATGCGCCCGCACGGCCCGACACCGCCCGGGAACAGCCCGGCGCCCGGAAGCTGCTGCCGGTCGCGACCCGGGCCCGAACCCGGGGAGTGGTCGGCGAACTTCTCCGCGAGCGCCGTGCCCTGACCGTCGTCTCCTTCGGCGTCCTGGCGCTGTCGACCGTGGTCGGTCTGTTCACCGCGCCGCTGCTCGGCCACATCGTGGACGTCGTCGCGGACGGCCGCCAGGCGGAGGCGATCACTACTCCGGTGGTGCTGCTTGTCGTGGTGGCGGTGGCCCAGGGTGTGCTGACCGCGTACGGAATCGCGCTCGTCGCCCGGCTCGGTGAAGGAGTCCTGGCGGCCCTGCGGGAACGTTTCGTGGAGCGGGCTCTCGCGCTGCCGCTGGAGCAGGTGGAACAGGCCGGCGCCGGCGACCTGACTTCCCGGGTGACCAACGACGTCACACGGATCACCGAGGCGGTGCGCGGAGCGCTGCCCCAGATGGCCCATGCGACGCTGACCGTCGGGCTCACCCTGGTGGCGCTCGCCGTCCTGGACTGGCGTTTCCTACTCGCGGCCGTGCTCGCCACCCCGGTCCAGCTGTGGGCGGTGCGCTGGTACGCGGGGCGCGGCGCTGCGCTCTACGCCGAGCACCGGGTGGCCACCGGCGCCCTGCAACAGCAGCTCCTGAGCACCATCGGGGGCTCGGCGACGGTGCGGGCGTTCCGCCGGGACGCCGAACACGTCCGTGAGGTCTCCCAGCGCTCCCAGGCCTCCGTCGACCTGGCCCTGCGGGGAATCCGGTTGATCACCCGGTTCTACGCGCGGCTGAACCTCGCCGAGTTCATCGGTCTGGCCGCCGTGCTGACCGTCGGCTTCCTGCTCGTCCGCGACGGATCCGTCAGCATCGGTATCGCGACCGCCGCGGCCCTCTACTTCCACAACCTGTTCAATCCGATCAACGTGGCCCTCGAACTCGTCGACGAGGCGCAGTCCGCGGCGGCGAGCCTGGACAGGATGGTCGGCGTCGCCGACCTCCCGGCGACACCACAGCCGCAGCAGATCCCGATGCCCGACAACCCCTCGGTGAAGGCCGCCGCAATCAGCCACGCCTACCTGCCCGGCCACGAGGTTCTTCGGAACGTCAACCTGGAGATGCTGCCGGGCGAACGGATCGCGCTGGTCGGCGCCAGCGGCGCGGGCAAGACGACGCTGGCCAGGCTGGTAGCGGGCATCCACCGCCCCACCAGCGGTTCGATCACGATCGGCGGAGTGAGCCTGGACGAACTCGGCCCGGCCGCCGTCCGTCGGACCGTCGTCCTCATCTCCCAGGACGTGCACGTCTTCGCCGGGCCGCTGGCCGACGACCTGCGCCTCGCCCTTCCCGAGGCCACCGACGCCGAGCTCCTCACGGCCCTCGACCGGGTCGGCGCGGCCGAATGGACGCAGGCGCTACCCGAAGGGCTCGCCACCGTCGTCGGGGAGGGCGGGCACCGGCTGACCGTCGCCCAGGCCCAGCAGCTCGCCCTCGCCCGGCTGGTTCTCGTCGACCCGCCCGTGGCAATCCTGGACGAGGCCACCGCGGATGCCGGCAGTGCGGGCGCCCGCGTCCTGGAGGCCGCCGCGGAAAAGGCGCTGGAGGGTCGGACCGGCCTGGTCGTCGCGCATCGCCTCACCCAGGCTGCCGGCGCCGGCCTGGTCGTCGTCCTGGACGACGGGAAGATCGTCGAAACTGGCACGCACGACGAACTCGTCGCCTTCGGCGGACGCTACGCCGCCCTGTGGAAGGCATGGTCGGACTCCCGGGATCCGGGAGCCCCCGGGTCAGGCCTGATTCTCCAGGCCTGACCCGGGTTCCGGCTCAGTTCTTCGCTCCGCCCTCCATCGCCTCGATCAGGCTCTTGGGCCGCATGTCCGTCCAGTGGGTCTCGATGTAGTCCAGGCAGCTCTGGCGCGCGTCGGGGCCGTGCTCGACGGTCCAGCCTCCGGGGACGTCGACGAAGTCCGGCCACAGGCTGTACTGCCCCTCGGCGTTGACCAGGACGGTGTAGGTGCCATCGGGATCCTCGAACGGGTTTGTCATGGGTGTCACCCTTCTTATGACCTACAAGGGACCTTCAAGGGACCTTCGCGGTGGCCGCCGGGCGCACGACGGATCTCGCCGTCGTGCGCCCGGCGGCTGGCTACCTTCCGGCGGTCGAGCCAGGGGCGGGTGCCCCCGGCGAACCACCGACGTTCCCGGGGCCGTCCGCCCGGTCCCGAGCGTGGCGGGTAAGCGCGTCCAGCGCCTGGAACCAGGTCTCGGCCAGCTCGCGGACGGAGTCCTCGTCCAGCACTCCGGACGGCCAGGACCAGAACACGGCCAGTTCCGACCCGTCCAGGCGATCCTCGGTGAGCGAGTTCACCACCAGGCAGTGGCCCGCCGGCATGTCGCCGTCGGCGTCGAGGTCCGCAGCGTCCCCCTCGGCCGCGTAGGACCAGTCCGTCGCCTCCGGCACGCCGAACCGCCCCATGTAGTTGAACTCGATCTGCGGGCTGCCCAGGCGGGCCAGCCCCGGTCCGGTCCGCGGGTTGAGATGGCGCAGTAGGCCGTAGCCGATGCCGGCCGCCGGCAGGCCGGCCAGATGATCCTGGACACGTTCGAGCGCCTGGCCTGCGGCCGGGCCCCCGGCCAGCGCCTCGGCCAGGTCGACCGGCCCGGGATCCAGGCAGACGGGGACCACGCTGGTGAACCAGCCGACGGTGCGGGACAGGTCGACATTGCCGGCGAGTTCCTCGTCCCGACCGTGCCCCTCGAGGTCCACCAGCACCCCGGTGCCGGTGCCGGTGCCGGCACCGGTGCCGGTGCCGGCGCCGTCCCTCCGCCGCTCCCGCCAGGCTGCGACGGCCAGCGCCAGCGCCGTCAGCAGTACATCGTTGACGGTCGCCCCGAGCGCGGCGGGCACCCAGGTCAACAGCGGCGACGTCCGCTCGGCCGACAGCCGCAGCGCGATGGTGCGGACAGTGCTCACCACGTCCCGGGCGGGGTCGAGCTCCCGAAGCAGCGGCAGCGGGTCACCTCCGGCCAGAAGGTCAGCCCACAGTGGCAGCTCATCCACCCTGGCGGGATCGCCCGCCCGTTCGGCCAGCAGCTGCGACCACCGGCGGAACGACGTGTCGACGGGTGGCAGCTCGACGGGCCGTCCCGCGGCGGCGGCCTGCCAGGCGGTGGCGAGATCGGGCAGCAGGATGCGCCAGGAGACGCCGTCGATCGCCAGGTGATGCACCATCAGCAGCAGCCGGCCCGGTGCCTGTGTGCCGGCGTCGAACCACACCGCCTGGATCATGACGCCGGCGTCCGGGTCCAGCCTGGCGCGCGCGGCGAGCGCCGCCGTGGCGATCACCGGGGTCAACGCGTCTCCGAGCAGCGCGCCCGGGGATGCCGCGGGATCGGACCCGCGGTCGCCGCCGGCAGCGATGTCGACCCGTTCCACCAGCCCCTCGACGTCCACTGTCCCGGGCGGCGGCACCGTGAACGACCACTGCGCGTCCCGGTCACCCGGCTGACGGACAAGACGGGCCCGGAGCATGTCATGCCGGTCCACCAGCGCCCGCACGATCGTGAGCAGCGTCGGCCCGTCCAGCCCGGCCGGTGTCTGCACCAGCGCGGACTGATGGTAGCCGGCGATCGGGCCACCCAGCTCGCGCAGCGCGTGCATGATCGGAGTCAGCGGGACGGTTCCCGTCCCGTCGTCGCCGCCGGCCCGGGCCGGTGCCAGGGCGGTGGCCACCGTGCCCAGCCCCGCCACCGTCCGGTGCCGGAAGACCTGACGCGGGGTGATCCGCAGACCGGCCGTCCGGACCTGGCTGACCAGCTCCATCGCGACGATGCTGTCGCCCCCGAGGGCGAAGAAGTCATCGTCGACGCCGAAATCGGGGACACCGAGCACGGCCGCGAACGCGTCCCGCAGGGACCGCTCGACGGCATTGCCGGGAGCCCGGCCAGAGCTGCCGGTGGCGAAGTCGGGCGCCGGCAGCCCGGCGCGGTCCAGCTTCCCGTTCGGCAACGTGGGCAGCTCGGCGAGCAGGACGAAGGCTGCCGGCACCATGTAGTCGGGCAACGCCGCCGCGACGTGGTCGCGCAGGGCGGCCGCGTCCGGTGCGGCGGAGTCACCGGTCGGCTCCGGCCCGGTCACCGCGTAGGCCACCAGGTGGCGGACCCCCGGCCGGTCCTCCCGGACGGTGACCACGGCCCGGCTGACCCCGGGCACCTGGGCCACAGCCGCCTCGACCTCGGCGAGTTCGATCCGGTAGCCCCGGATCTTGACCTGGTCGTCGGAGCGCCCCGCGAATTCCAGCTGGCCGTCCGCGGTCCACCTGGCGACGTCCCCGGTCCGGTACATCCGGGCGCCGGCCGGGTCGAAGGGATTCCCCACGAACCGCTCCGCGGTGAGCGCGGGCCGTCCCAGGTATCCGCGGGCCAGGCCGTCCCCGGCCAGATACAGCTCGCCGGTGACTCCGGGGGGAACCGGCCGCAGCCGCGCGTCCAGCACGTAGGCACGGGTGTTGGCCACCGGGCGGCCGATCACCGGACGGTCGCTGTCACCCACCCGTGCGACGAGCGCGTCCACCGTGCACTCGGTCGGTCCGTACAGGTTGAAACTCTCCGTCCCGGTCAGCGCGCGCAGCGTGTTCCACAACGGTTCGGGAACGGCCTCGCCGCCCACGCCCACCACCGCGAGCGGGCAGCGGTCCCCCTCGATCAGGCCGGCGTCGGCCATCCGGGCCAACAACGACGGTGTGACCTCGACGAAGTCGATCCCCTCCGCCGCGATCAGCCCCGTCAGGAGGTCCGGATCCCGGCGTTCCTCCTCCGAGACCACGTACAGAGCGTGGCCGTCGAGCAACCACAGCTGCGGCTGCCAGGAGGCGTCGAACGAGAACGACCAGGCGTGCGCGACCCGCAGGTGCGCCCGGCCGGTCGCCGCCACCGCCGGGCCGTACAGCCTCGCCCGGTGGCTGTGGAACAGGTTCACCACACCCTGATGGGCCACGATGACGCCCTTGGGCCGGCCGGTGGAACCCGACGTGTAGATCACGTACGCCGGATGCGCGGGCAGCAGGGGACGCTCCCGGTCGGCGTCAGTCAGGTCGGCGCCCATGGGGTCGACACCGTCGGGATCAGCACTGTCGAGACCGGCACTGTCGAGACCGGTGAGGCGGACGTCGACGGCGGGATCGTCGAGCACCAGGGTCGCGACGCCGGTGGGCGGCAGGCCGCCGGCAAGCTCCCGGGTCGTCACGATCAGCTGCGGGGCCGCGTCGGTCACGATGTCCGCGAGCCGGTCGGCCGGGCTGTCCAGATCGATCGGCAGGTAGGCACCGCCGGCCTTGTGCACCGCCAGGATCGCCCGCAGGTATCCGGCCGACCGCGGCAGCGCGAGCCCGACCACCCGCTCCGGTCCCACCCCGTGTTCGACAAGCAGCCGGGCGAGCCGGTTCGCCCGCGCGTTCAGCTCGGCGAACGTCCACCGGGTGGTGCCGGAGACCACGGCGAGAGCACGCGGGGTGCGCCGAGCCTGGGCCTCGAACAGGGCGGGCACCGTCGAGGGCGGCACCTCGAGCTCGGTGTCGTTCCACTCGACGAGCAGCTGGTGGCGTTCCCGCGGCGACAGGATGTCCACCCGGGCGACCGGCTGGTCCGCGTCAGCGACCATCGTCTCGAGCAGGCCCACCAGGGCACCGACGATCCGCCGCGCGGCCGCCGCGTCGAACAGGTCGGCGCGGTACTCCGCGGTCAGGCGCAGCCGCTCGCCGGGTTCGACGGCCCAGGCGAACGGGTAGTGCGTGGCGTCCTGGTGCGCCACCAGCTCGGTGCGCAGCCCGTCCTTCGCGCCGAGTTCCGGACCGTCGGCGACGGGATAACTCTCGAAGACGATCAACGTGTCGAACAGCTCGCCGATCCCGGCGACCCGCTGAACGTCGGCCAGGCCCATGTGCTGGTGGGCGATCAACGCGGACTGCTCGTCCTGGATCCGGCCGAGGAGGTCGGCCAGGCTGTCGTCGGGACGCAGCCGCACCCGCACCGGGATCGTGTTGATGAAGAGCCCGATCATGGAATCGACCCCGACGACCTCCGGCGGGCGCCCGGAGACCGTGGCGCCGAAGACCACGTCGTCACGCCCGGTCAGCCGGGCCAGCAGGATGCTCCAGGCGCCCTGCACGACGGTGTTGAGGGTGAGACCACGCAGGCGGGCCATGTCCACCAGGGACGCGGTCAGCTCCCTCGACAACTCCGCCGTGTGCTGGTCCGGCGTCCTCGGTGGGCGGTTCGGGTCGGCCGGTGCCAGCAGGGTCGGCTCGGTGAGGCCGTCCAGCGACCGGGCCCAGGCGCCCCGAGCCTCCTCCCTGCTCTGCCCGGCGAGCCAGCTCAGGTAGTCACGGTAGGGAACGGCCGGCGCCAGGCCGGCCGGGTCGCCACCGCGGCGGTAGATCTCGGCGAGTTCGGCCATCAGCAGGGGCACCGACCAGCCGTCCATCACCAGGTGCTGGTGGGAGATGACCAACCGGTGCCGCTGGTCACCGAAACGCACCAGCAGCAGGCGCAGCAGCGGTGCGGCTGCCGGATCGAACCGGCGCCGTTCCTCGGCCAGGTACCGCTCCCACTCGGCGTGCCGGCCGGCCTCGTCGAGGCGCGCGATGTCCACCTGCCGCCAGGGCAGGGTCACGTTCCGCGCGACCAGGGCGACCGGGCGTCCCGAGGCGAGATAGCGGAAACCCGCCCGCAGGTTCGGGTGCCGCTCCAGCAGCGCCTGCGCGGACCGGCGCAGCCGGACCGGGTCCAGCGGACCGTCGAGGTCGAAGGCGATCTGGACGATGTAGACGTCCGGGTCGTCGCCGGAGGACGCCGCGTCCGGGGCATCCGGTCCCGGCTCGGTGAGCGGGTCGGTGAGCGGGTCGAGCGAGGCGTGGAAGAGCAGCCCCGCCTGCAGCGGTGTAAGGGGCCAGACCTCCGCCGGCTCCGGGCGCAGCCGCCCGAGCTCCGCGCTCTCCTCCGCGTTGAGCGTCAGCGCGACCGCGCCGGCGCCGGCGCGGCCCACCTGCTCCTCGTTTTCGGTCAGGATGGCGGCGACCGCCGCGAGCGCCGCCGCCGTCCGGTGCCGGAACACGTCCCGCGGGCTGATGGCCAGGCCCGCCGCGCGCGTCCGGCCGACCAGCTGCATGGCGATGATGCTGTCGCCGCCCAGGGTGAAGAAGTCGTCGTCGACGCCCACCCGTTCCAGCCCCAGCACCTCGGCGACCAGGTCGGCGAGCCGTGCCTGGAGGTCCGTGGCCGGCGTGGAGTCGGAGACCAGGCCGGCGAAGTCCGGAGCCGGCAACGCGGCACGGTCGAGCTTGCCGTTGGGGGTCACCGGCAGCGCGTCGAGTACGACGAACGCCGCCGGGACCATGTATTCGGGCAGTGTCCGCACCGCCCGGGCCCGCACAGCCTCGATGTCCACCCCGCTCTCGCCCGCGGCACCGTGGTGCGGCGCGACCAGGTAGGCCACCAGCCGGCGCTGGCCGGGTGCGTCCTCGCGGGCCACGACGACGGCTCGGGCGACCCCCGGGACCCCGGACAACACCGACTCGATCTCGCCGAGCTCGACCCGGAACCCTCTGATCTTCACCTGGTCGTCCACCCGGCCGAGGAAGTCCAGTTCGCCGTCGCCGGTCCAGGTGGCCAGGTCACCGGTGCGGTACAGGCGACCACCCGCCGCACCGAACGGGTCGGCGACGAACCGCTGCGCGGTCAGGCCCGCGCGGCCCAGATAACCGCGGGCGAGCTGGACACCGGCGAGGTAGAGCTCCCCGGCGACACCCGGCGGCACCGGCCGCAGCGCGGCGTCCAGCACATACACGCGGGTGTTCCACACCGGACGGCCGATCGGTACCAGGCTGCCCGCGGCGCCCGCGGGTTCGGGCGCGGCGCCGGCCGGGCCCGGTCCGGCGAACGGGGCGAAGGTGGCGAAGGTGACGTCGACGGAGGCCTCGGTCGGTCCGTACAGGTTGTCCAGCCGCGGGCCGGGCCGGCCGGCGGCGAGGACCTGCTGCAGCCGGGTGGCCAGGTTCACCGGCAGCGCCTCGCCGCTGCACAGCACCCGCCGCAGCCCGGTGCAGGTGGCGGCGGTCGGTTCGGCGAGGAAGGCCTCGAGCATGGAGGGCACGAAGTGCACCGTCGTCACTCGCCGCGATCTGATCACCTCGGCCAGGTACCGCGGATCCCGGTGGCCCTCGGGCCGCGCCATGACCAGCGCCGCGCCGGCGATGAGCGGCCAGAAGAACTCCCACACCGACACGTCGAAGCTGGCCGGGGTCTTCTGCAGCACCCGGTCGTCGGCGGTGAGCCGATAGGTGTCCTGCATCCACAGCAGCCGGTTGACGATGCCCTCGTGCGGGACGACAACGCCCTTGGGCTGTCCGGTCGACCCCGAGGTGTAGATCACGTAGGCGGCCGAGCCCGGATCCACCGCCACGGCTCCCCGGCGGCCGGCGAGCCCGTCCGGCCCGAAGCCGTCGAGGTCGGGCTGTCCGGCCATGGCGGCGGCGACGGCGGGATCGTCGAGTTCCAGCACCGGCAGGGCCCCGCTCGCGAGGCCGGGCCGGACCGCCGACGTGGTCACCAGGCAGACCGGTGCCGCGTCGGTGAGCATGAACGCGATCCGATCGGCCGGGTGGTCCGGGTCGATCGGCAGGTAGGCGGCACCCGCACGGTGCACCGCGAGCAGCGCGACCACGAGTTCCGGCGAGCGGGGCACGGCCACCGCGACGGTCCGGTCCGGTCCGGCGCCGTGCGCGGCCAGCAGTCCGGCGAGCCGCCCCGCCCACGCGTACAGGTCCGCGTAGGTGAGTTCGGCGTCCTCGCCGACCACCGCGACCGCGTCCGGTGTGCGGGCGGCCTGGGCGTGTACCAGGTCCGTCAGGGTGGTCCGCGCGACGGCGTGCGCGGTGTCGTTCCACTCCAGCAGGAGCCGGTCCCGCTCGCCCGGCGTCAGGACGTCGATCCGCCCGATCGGCTCGTCGGCTTCCGCCACCAGCTGCGTGAGGACGGCGCTCAGCCGGGCCGCGAGCCGTTCGACCGTGGCGTGGTCGAACAGGTCGGCGCTGTATTCGATGCCGCCGGCCAGCCCGCCGCCGGCCGCGGTGTCGTCGACGAAGGCGAACGAGAGGTCGAACTTGGCGGTCTGCTGACCGAGCGGCTCCGGCCGGGACCGCAGGCCCAGGAACCCCGGCTCGTCACCGCCACCCGCCAGGTAGACGATCATCGTCTGGAAGAGCGGGTGACGGGACAGCGAGCGGGTCGGCCCGAGCGCGTCCACCACCCGCTCGAACGGCACGTCCTGATGGTCGAAGGCGGCCAGGTCGGTCTCGCGTACCCGGGCCAGCAGCTGGCGGAAGGTGGGGTCGCCCGAGGTGTCCGTCCGCAGCACCAGCGTGTTGAGGAAGAAGCCGACCAGATCGTTCAGCGCCTCGTCGAACCGGCCCGCCACCGGCGTGCCGAGCGGGATGTCGGTGCCCGCGCCGAGGCGGGTGAACAGCACCGCGACCGCGGCCTGCACCACCATGAACATGCTGACGTCACACGACCGGGCAAGCTCGCGCAGGCCGCGGGCCAGCTCCGGGTCGAGCGAGAAGTCGACCAGCCCGCCCCGGTGGGTCAGCTCGGCGGGACGCGGCCGGTCCGTGGGCAGCGCCAGCTCGTCCGGCAGACCGTCGAGAGCACCCCGCCAGTAGGCGAGCTGGCGGCTCAGCGGGCTGTCCGGGTCGGCTGCGTCTCCGAGGAGAGCGCGCTGCCACAGCGTGTAGTCCGCGTACTGCACCGGCAGCGGCGCCCAGGCCGGCGCCGCCCCGGCGATCCGGGCCCGGTAGGCCTCGGTCAGGTCGTCGACGAACGGCCGCTCGGACCACTCGTCGGTGGCGATGTGATGGACCAGGAACAGCAGGACGTGCTCCGCCGGCTCCAGCTCGAACACCCGCAGCCGCAGCGGCGGTTCCCGGTCGAGCTCGAAGCCCTGGCCCATGGCGGCGGACAGCTCCGCCGCGAGCCGGGCCTCGTCGACGCGTTCGATCTGGATCCCGACGCGGGCCGCCTCCGGTGCCAGCACCTGCTGCCAGGGCTGACCGTCGTGCTGCGGGAAGATCGTCCGCAGGGTCTCGTGTCGCGCCACCAGATCGTCCAGGGCGGCCCGCAGCGCGGCGAGGTCGAGCGGGCCGGACACCCGCCGAGCCAGCGCGATGGTGTAGGCGGGGCCGGGGCCGTCCACCTGGTGCAGGACCCACAGCCGCTGCTGGGCGAACGACAACGGCATCCGCTCGGGACGGGCGGCCGGCGCCAGGGGCACCAACGGTTCCCGGGCAGCCCCGGCGCCACCGGCGCGTTCCCACCAGGCGGCGAGCCCGGCGACCGTCGGCGCGTCGAACACGTCGCGCAGCGAGGGCCGCATCCCCGCGACGGTGCCGATCCGCGCGACGAGGCGGGCCGCCGACAGGGAGTGGCCACCGAGAGCGAAGAAATCGTCGGTGATCCCGACGCGGTCCAGCCCGAGAACCTCGGCGAACATCGCGCAGAGCAGCTGCTCACGCTCAGTGCGCGGCGCTGTTCCCGACACCTGCGCGGACGAGTCCGGTGCCGGCAGCGCGCGACGGTCCAGTTTGCCGTTCGGGGTGAGCGGCAGAGCGTCGAGGACGAGCAGCGACGCCGGGACCAGGTTCGCGGGCAGCGCCGCGGCCAACCGGGCACGCAGCGCCCCGGTGTCGATCCGACCTCCTGGAGCCGCCACCACGTAGCCGACCAGCCGCTGGTCACCGGGCCGGTCCTCACGGACCGCGGCCACCGCCTGCGCCACCGAGACGTCGGCGAGCAGCACGGCGGAGATCTCGCCGAGCTCGACGCGGACCCCCCGCAGTTTCACCTGGTCGTCGACCCGGCCGAGGAACTCCAGCACGCCGTCCGGCGTCCACCGGACGAGATCGCCGGTGCGGTACATCCGCTCGCCCGGGGCTCCGTACGGGTCCGCGACGAACCGCTGCGCGGTCTGCCCGGACCGCCCGAGGTACCCGTGCGCGAGCTGCACGCCCGCGAGATACAGCTCGCCGGGGACGCCGGCCGGCACCGGACGCAACCCGGAGTCGAGCACCGACACCCGGGTGTTCCACACCGGCCGGCCGATCGGGACCGACCCCGGTCCGGCGGCACCGGTCGCACTCTGGAACCAGGTCACGTCCACCGACGCCTCGGTGGGCCCGTAGAGGTTGTCCAGGCGCGTGTCCGGCAGGATCCGGTGGAACCGGTCAGCGAGGTCGGAAGGCAGCGCCTCCCCGCTGCAGATCACCCGGCGCAGCCCTGCGCACCCGGCCGCCACCGGCTCCACCAGGAACTCCGCCAGCATCGACGGCACGAAGTGCACGGTCGTGATCCGCTCGCGGTCGATCAGCTCGGCCAGGCGCCCCGGCTCCCGATGGACGTCGGGAGCCGCCACCACCAGCGTCGCCCCGACGAGCAGCGGCCAGAAGAACTCCCACACCGACACGTCGAAACTCGCCGGGGTCTTCTGCAGGACGCGGTCGCCCTCGTCGAGCCGGTACTCGTGCTGCATCCAGCACAGCCGGTTGACGATGCCGGCGTGCGGGACCACCACGCCCTTCGGCCGTCCGGTCGAACCGGAGGTGTAGATCACGTAGGCCGGAGCCCCGCCGGATGTCTCCGGAACCTCCCCCACGCCGGGCCGGGTGGCCGGGTGCGTGTCGACCAGGGCGCGGAACTCGGCCGAGTCCACGACGAGCAGAGGCGCCTCGGTGGCCGGCAGCCGGGCCGCGGCCGCGGATGTGGTCAGGATTCTCGTCGGAGCGGCGTCGGCCATCATGAACGCCAGCCGGTCGACCGGATAGTCGGTGTCCAGGGGCAGGTAGGCGGCTCCGGCCTTGTGTACCGCGTAGAGCGCGACGACGAGCTCCACCGAGCGCGGGATGGCCACCCCGACCACCGAACCAGGGCTGACTCCCTGGGCGGCGAGGAGTCCGGCCCATCGGTTCGCCAGCGCGTCCAGCTCCGCATAGCGCAGCGTGGCGCTCTCGGTGACCAGCGCGACCGCGTCCGGGCTGCGATCCACCTGCTCCTCGAACAGGCGCGGCAGCGTGCGGTCCGGCACCGTGTGGGTGGCACCGGTCCCGTCGGCCAGAAGTCGGCGGCGCTCGGCCGGATCGCGGATGTCGATGGCGCCGAGCGGCCGATCCGGGTCGGCCGCGACCCGCTCGAGAAGCCGGATCATCCGTCGGGCCAGCTGGTCGGCGCCGGTGGGGGCGAGCCGGTCGGTGGCGTAGTCCAGCAGGAGGCTGATCCGGCCCGCCGAGGCGTTGCGCGGTACCTGCTCGAGGAAGGTGAAGTGCAGGTCGAACTTCGCGGTCATCGTCTCGGTGGCGTACCAGTCCAGCGCCTGGCCGAACAGGGTGCCGGTGTCCTCGCCGCGGCGATGGTAACCCGTCATCACCTGGAACAGCGGGTTGCGGCCGGCGACCCGGCCCGGGTTCAGCGCCGCGACCACCTGTTCGAACGGGATGTCCTGATGGTCGAAGGCGGCGAGATCGGTCTCGCGGGTCCTGGCCAGCAGTTCGGTGAAGGTCGGGTCACCGGACAGGTCGGAGCGCAGCACGAGGGTGTTGACGAAGAAGCCGACCAGGTCGTCCAGCGCCTCATCGGTACGGCCGGCGATCGGGACGCCCAGCGGGATGTCCTCGCCGGCGCCCAGCTGGTGCAGCAGGGCCGCGGCGGCGGCATGAGCCAGCATCGACATGCTCGTCCCGGTCCGCGCGCACAGGACGTGCAGCGCCTGCGCCGTCGTGTCGGGCACCTCGATCCGCACGCGGGCACCGACGTTGTCGCGGACCGCCGGCCGTTGCCGGTCGACCGGCAGCAGGATCTCCTCGGGAAGGTCACGCAGCGCGTCCGTCCAGAACGCCAGCTGCCGGGCGGCCATGCTGTCCGGGTCCGCCGCGTCACC
Organism: Frankia sp. Mgl5; assembly: GCF_023242985.1. Lineage (NCBI taxonomy): Bacteria > Bacillati > Actinomycetota > Actinomycetes > Frankiales > Frankiaceae > Frankia > Frankia sp. Mgl5. The sequence goes on from NZ_JALKFY010000004.1 coordinate 94,919, forward strand.
CAGGAGCCGCTGCTGCCACAGGGTGTAGTCGGCGTACTGCACCGGCAGCGGTGCCCACGAGGGCGCGGAACCGTTCCGCCGGGCGGCGTAGGCGGTGTCCAGGTCGCGCAGGAACGGCTGGTCGGACCATTCGTCCGTGGCGATGTGGTGCAGGACGACCGCAAGCACGCAGTCATCCGCGCCGAGCCGCAGGACCACCAGCCGCAACGGCGGATCGCTGCTCAGGTCGAACGGCCTGGCCGCGGCTTCGGCGGCCCGTTGCGCGAGCGTGTCCGGTCCGCAGTCGACGACCGTGACCTCCGGCCGGGCGGTGCCGGTGTCGAGGATCCGCTGGAACCCGGAACCCTGATGGTCCTCGACGACGGTACGCAGCGATTCGTGACGATCCATCACATCCGCGGCGGCGGCGCGCAGCGCGTCAAGATCGAGATCGCCGCGCACCCGGAACATCAGCGGGTAGTTGTAGGCGATCCCGCCGGCGATCCGGTCGACCAGCCACAGCCGGCGCTGCGCGGACGACAGCGGGACGCGCTCCGGTCGCGGCACCGGCACCAGCGGCGGGCGGGCCGGGCCGCCACCGCCGATCCGCGCGGCGAGCTGCGCCGGGGAGGGCGCCTCGAACAGGTCGCGGATGGCGACCTCCGCGCCGAGCTCGGTCCGCACCCGGCTGATCAGCCGGATGGCCAACAGGGAGTGCCCGCCGAGGTCGAAGAAACTGTTGGTGACGCCGACCGTCGGCAGACCCAGCACCTGCGCGAACAGGTCGCACAGCAGCTCCTCCTCAGGGGTCTCGGGAGGCCTGCCATCGGTCGGGGAGGCGCCGGTGTCGGCGTCCGGCAGGGCCGCGAGGTCCAACTTGCCGTTGACCGTCCGGGGCAGCGCGTCCAGGGCGATGATCCCCGCCGGGACCATGTAGTCGGGCAGCACGGCCCGCAGGTGTTCGTGCAGGCGGGCGATCAGCGCGGTGCCGTCGCGCACGGCGGCCGGGTCGTTGGTGAGCCCGGACACCGCCGCGCTCGGGCGGTGGACGTCGACGACGGCCCGGCCGCCGAGCCGGTCGCCGGCGACGAACACGGCGTCGAAACGGCCGTCACCGGCCTCCGGTCCCCCCTGCGCGCCGGGGCCCGCCGCGGCAGGCGACCAGGTGGTGAGGACCGCGTAGCCGAGCTGGTCTCCCAGGACGCGCAGCGCGTCCGGCTCCATCCCGCCGCCGGTCACGGCCAGCGCGGCACGGATGTCGGCGACCGGGTGTCCGCCGTCCAGCGCCTGGACGGCGGCGATCTCACCGGCCAGGCGCGCGTTCGGGATGCCGCCGACCCGCAGCCGGTCGGGCCGGTGCTCCCGCAGGTGCGCGCGCAGCGCGTCCATCGCCGCGGTGTGATCGGTGTCGCCGGTCTGGTCCGTGTCACCGGTCTGGCTCGTGTCACCGGTGTGGTCCGTGTCGCCGGTGTGGCCGCCGACCGCCGCGGCCAGGCCCGCCCAGGTCACCAGGGGGGCGTCCGCCAGCGACAGGGGCGCCGCGGGCGAGCGGTGGATCACCACGTCGTACCGGTGCCGGGTGAGTTCGTTGTGGTGCCGGCCGTCCTTGAGGCGCACGTTCACCGAGGCGTCCGGAATCGTCGCCACCAGCGCGGCGAAGAAGTCCGGGTCGACGAGCAGTTCCTTGTCCAGCCGCACGCCGCGGTCGACGGTGCGGCGCAGCCGGGCCGCGTCGGTGCCGTCGCCGGCGCGGGTCGTCGCGACCGCGGTGTGGAAGACGCGGGCGAGCCGCAGGTTACGCACGTCGCCGACGAACAGGGCGCCGCCGGGGACGAGCAGCCCCACGGCCGCCGCGAGCACGCCGGTGAGGTAGTCGGCACCCGGGAAGTACTGCGCCACCGAGTTGACGATGACGGTGTCGAACAGGCCGGTGGGCAGCCCGTCGGTCACGTGCGCCGGCTGCGCGCGCAGCTCCACCCGGCCGGCGAGCCCGGGATGGCTCGCCACGTCGGCACGCAGCTTGTCGATCACGGCTGGGGCGATGTCGGTTCCCCAGTAGACCTCGCAGTCGGGCGCGAGCTGGGACATCAGCAGACCGCTGCCGACCCCGATCTCCAGCACCCGCCGGGGCCGCAGCTCCCGGATGCGGGTGACGGTCGCGTCCCGCCACTCGCGCATGTGCTCCGTCGGGATGGGCTGGCCGTCGTAGCTGCTGTCCCAGCCGGCGAAGTCCTCCTGGAAGACGGCGGTGTCGATCTCGGTGTACTCGGCGTCGTAAATCTGGCGCCACTCGCCGAGCTGTTCCTGTTCGACCTCGGCGCGGGCGCCGCCGGTCAGTTCGGCCGGCACCACATACCCGACCAGCCGGGCCAGACCCGACACCGCGGGATCCGCGCGGACGGCCACGGCCGCCTGGGCGATCTGCGGGTGGCGGGCGAGCACGGACTCGATCTCGCCGAGCTCGACCCGGTAGCCGCGGATCTTCACCTGGGTGTCGGTGCGGCCGAGGAAGTCCAGGTTGCCGTCGGGACGGCGGCGAGCGAGGTCACCGGTGCGGTACATCCGCCCGCCGCGGCTGTCATAGGGGTCGGCGACGAACCGCCCGGCGGTCAGGCCCGGCCGGTCGAGGTAGCCGCGGGCCAGGCCCGCTCCGCTGATGTAGAGCTCCCCGGCGGCACCTTCGGGGACGGGCCGCAGCCAGGCGTCCAACAGGTAGACGCGGGTGTTCCAGATGGGACGGCCGACCGTCGGGATGTCGCTGTCCACCGTCCCGCCGCCGAGGGTGTTGATGGTGTACTCGGTCGGGCCGTACAGGTTGTAGCCGCTGGTGCCCTCGGTGTCCCGCAGCCGCGACCAGACGGCGTCGGAGACGGCCTCACCACCCAGCAGCACCAGCACGGGCCGGTGCCCGCCGGCGGCCCCCCCGTCCAACAGTCCGTGTTCGAACAGCAGCCCGGCGTAGGTCGGCGTCACGTTGACGACGTCGATGCGGTGCGCGTCGCAGTAGTCGACCAGCGCCTGGGCGTCGCGGCGCAGCTCCTCGTCGCAGACGTGCACCTCATGCCCCTCGACCAGCCAGAGAAGCTCCTCCCAGGACATGTCGAACGCGAACGAGACCGTGTGCGCGATCCGCAGCCGTCGCCCACCGGCCGCCGCGACCGTCGGCGCGAAGATGGCTTCCCGGTGGTTGAACTGCATGTTCGTCAGCCCCCGGTACGGGGTGACGACGCCCTTGGGACGTCCGGTCGAGCCGGAGGTGTAGATGATGTAGGCGGCGTGGTCCAACCGGTGCGGCCGACCGGGCGCGAACCGCGGCCGCTCGTCGTCGGCGAGATCTCCTCCGGGCAGCGCGGTGAGCCGTGCGGCCACCGCCGGGTCGTCGAGCACGATGCGCGGCACCGCGGCACCGGCCTCGCCCCCGCCCGACTCGCCCGCGCCCGACTCGCCCGCGCTGGCGGGCACCGGCGGCAGCGAGGTGACCGCGGACGTGGTGAGCAGGCACGTGGGAGCCGCGTCGGCAAGCATGAACGCCAGCCGGTCGGCCGGATAGTCCAGGTCGAGCGGAAGGTAGGCCGCGCCCGTCCGCAGCACCGCGAACAGTGCCACGATCATGTCGATGGAACGGGGCAGCGCCAGGGCCACGACCCGTTCGGGAGCGGCACCCTCGGCCAGCAGCAGGCGGGCCATCCGGTTCACCCGGGCATCGAGTTCGGCGTAGGTCAGCCGCTGGTCCCCGAAGACGAGGGCGACGGCCTGTGGCGTCCGCGCGGCCTGGGCGCCCAGCAGGTCGGCGACGGTGTCGTCGGGCAGCGGACGGGCGGTGTCCGTCTGGTCCTCGGCCAGCGCCCGGCGCTCCCCCGGTGGGACGAGCGCGAGCGAGCCCACCCTGGCGCTCGGATCACCGACGAGGCTCTCCAGCGCGGTGACGTAGCGGGCGAGCAGGCTCTCCGCGAGCCCGGGGGCGATGACGTCCGGCCGGTGGTGCAGGGTTACCCGGACCCGCTCGCCCGGGAAGACGACCAGCGTCAGCGGATAGTGGGTGGCGTCGGTGTAGCCGGCGTCGCTGATGCCGAGCCGCTCCCGCAACCGGTCGGTGGCCTCCCCACCGCCACCGCCGAAGTTCTGCAGGACGTACAGGGTGTCGAACAGCTGGCCGTGGCCGGTCTGGCGCTGCAGGTCCGCCAGGCCCAGATACTCGTGGAGCATGAGCGCGGTCCGTTCGGCCGCGAAGCGGCGCAGCATATCGCCGACCGACTCGGCCGGGTCGAACGCGACCCGGACGGGCACGGTGTTGAGGAACAGTCCGACGACCCGGTCGACGTCCGGCAGGTCCGCCGGTCGACCCGCGACGGTGGTGCCGAAGACCACGTCGCCGCGGCCCACCGCGTTCGACAGGACGAGTGCCCAGGCCACGCTCAGCACGGCGTTCAGGGGCACCGCGTGGCGTCGGGCCTGGGTCCGCAGCTGGTCGCTCAGCCACACGGACAGGTCTGTCCCGCACCGCTCGGGCAGCGCCGAGGCGCGGCCGCCCCCGGCCCGGCCGAGCAGGGTCGGCTCGGCCAGGCCGGCGAGCGCCTCCCGCCAGGAGGCGGCGGCCAGCTCGGTGTCCTGACCGGCGAGCCAGGTCAGATAGTCCCGGTAGGAACCCGGCCGCGGCAGGTCCCGGTCGTCCCCGGCCCGCTCGTACAGAGCGAACAGCTCCTCGACGACCAGTCGCCCGGACCAGCCGTCCCACAGCAGCACGTGATGGGTGATCGCGAGCCGGTCATGGCCGTCGTCCAGCCGCAGCAGCAACAGCCGGAACAGCGGCGGGTCGGCCAGATCGAACCGCCGGGTGCGGTCGGCCGCCATCAGCTCAGCGGTCCGCCGTTCCCGCTCGGCGGTGGTCAACCCGGTGAGGTCGACCTCGGTCAGGCGCACGGACAGCCCGTCGGCCGCCCGGATCGCGGGCCCGGTGCCGCCCTCAGCCGGCGGGGCGGACTCCCGGTCGGGCCCCCCGGCGGCGGCGCCGATGAACTGGACCGGCCGGGGCAGGCCGTCGCTGGTGAAGCCCGCCCGCATGCTCGGATTGCGGGCCAGCAGGGTGGCGCCGGCCAGGCGCAGCCGATCCGCGTCGATCCGGCCGTCGACGTCGAACGCCGCCTGGGCGGTGTAGACGTCCAGCTCGCCCGCGTCGTAGCTGGCGTGGAAGAAAAGGCCCTCCTGGAGGGGCGACAGCGGCCAGATGTCCTCGACCGGCACCGGGCTCACCCGCCGCACCACGTCGATCTCGGCCTGGGTGAGCGTGATCGCGGGCAGGTCGGACGGGGTCGGACCGGTGGCGTCACCGACGGCCGCGGCCAGTTCCCGCAGCGCGTCCGCCCAGTCCTCGGCGAGCTCGCGGACGTCGTCCTCGGACAGCCCGCCCGCGGGCCAGGTCCAGGTCGCGGTCAGCTGTGGCCCTTGCGGCGTCTCCCGGCAGACCGCGTCCACCTGCAACAGGTAGGGCAGCGCGTGGTCGGCGTCGAAGGCGACGGCGAGCGCGTCGGACTCCGGGGCGGGCAGCCAGTCCTCCGTCCGTCCCGCCGGGAACCGACCGAAGTAGTTGAACAGCACCTGGGGCGTGGCGGCCTGGGCGAACAGGGGCGACACCTGGGGATTGAGGTAGCGCAGCAACCCGTGGCCGAGGCCGCCGTCGGCGACCGCCCGCAGATGTTCCTTCACCTCCCTGAGCACATCCACCGCGTCCGGCCCGCTCACCGGTGCCCCGGGGAGCCCGGCGGGCCGGGGCCCGGCCGCTGGATCGCCGGACGCGGCGCGGCCCGCCAGCCGCACCGGTGTCACGCTGGTGAACCAGCCCACGGTGCGGGACAGGTCCAGTCCGGCCTTGATCTCCTCCCGGCCGTGCCGCTCCAGGTCGACGAGCAGGTCGGCCGAGTCGTCCCGGCCGTGCCGGGCGTGCCAGCGGGTGACCGCCAGCCTGAGCCCGGCGAGCAGGACGTCGGTGACGTCGCCGTTGACCGCGGCCGGCACCGAGGTCAGCAACGGCACGGTGTCGTCGGCGTCCAACCCGACGATGTGCCGGGCAGCGCCACCGATCGTCCCGCCGGCCTTTCCGAACGGTCCACCGACGCCGGGCAGGAGCTCGCCACCGGGCCGCAGTGTCTCGCCCCAGTGCCCGAGTTCGGCGAGGCGCACCGGTGACTGTGCCTGCTCGGTGAGCACGCGCGCGAAGGTCCGCAGCGACGTCGCGACCGGTTCGAGGCCGGGGCGTCGCCCGGCCGCCACCGCCGTCCAGGCGGCAGCGAGATCGGTGAACAGGATCCGCCAGGACACCCCGTCGATCGCGAGATGATGGACGGCGAGCAGCAGTCGTCCGGGCTGGTCCCGTCCGGCGTCGAACCAGACCGCCTGCAGCATGACGCCGGCATCGGGATCGAGCCGCCCGACGGCCGCGTCGGACTCCGCGGCGACGGCGGCGCGCAGCCGATCGTCGTCGTGGCCGGCCACATCCACCCGCCGGAGCAGGTCCGCCGCCGCCGGCCCGGCCGGCAACGCCTCCAGGGACCACAGCGCCGGCGGCGCCCAGCCACCCGGCGGCCTGCCACCGGTCATGGGCAGGCCGACCCTGCTCAGCCGCAGCCGCAGCGCGTCGTGCCGGTCGAGTACGGCGGCGAGCACCGCCGTGAGCGTCTCCAGGGTCGCCGCCGTCGGCGTGGTGACCAGCATCGAGAGGTTGAACCGCCCGATCTGGCCACCCGCGTCACGCAACCGGTGCATGATCGGCAGCAGCGGTACGTCACCCGTGCCGTCGGGATCACCGGCGTCCGCCGGTGCCCCGGCCGGGCCGCCGGCCGGGTCCGTCCCGGTACCGGCGGCCGCCGCGACGAACGCCGCCAGTCCGGCCGGGGTCCGGTGGGCGAACACGTCCCGGGCGGTGATCTCCATCCCGTCCCGACGCGCCTGGCTCGCCACGGCGATCGACAGGATGCTGTCCCCGCCGAGGGCGAAGAAGTCCTCATCCACCCCGATCTGGTCGATCCCGAGTACGGACTCGAAGATCTCGCAGAGCACCCGCTCCCGGTCGTCGCGGGGCCCGCGGACGGGCGCCCGGTGGACGACGGGTGCGGGCAGTGCGTCGTGGTCGACCTTGCCGTTGGGGGTCAGCGGCAACTCGTCGAGCACCACGAAGGCGTCGGGAACCATCGGCGGGGGCAGCGCACCGGCCACCGCGGCCCGCAGCACGTCGACGTCCGGATCGCCGCCCGGGGCGGGCACGACGTACGCGACGAGCCGGGCCGCGCCGGGGCCGTCGGTGCGGACGGCCACCGCCGCCCGCCCGACGCCGGGCTCCGCGGCGAGCCTGGCCTCGATCTCCCCGAGTTCCACCCGGTTGCCGCGGATCTTGACCTGGCGGTCCGAGCGCCCGGCGTAGACGAGCACGCCGTCGGCCCGGCGGGTGACGAGGTCACCCGTGCGGTACATCCGCGCCCCGGGCGGGCCGAACGGGTCGGCGACGAACCGCTCCGCGGTGAGACCCGGACGATCATGGTAGCCGCGGGCGAGCTGGAGCCCGGCGACGTAGAGCTCACCCGACTCCCCGACGTCGACCGGATCGAGCCCGGCGTCCAGCACGTACAGCCGGGTGTTCGGCACCGGCCGGCCGATCGGCACGGTGTGCCCGGCGGCCGCCGTCCCGGCACCGGCCTGTCCCGCGCCGAACTCCCATCGGGTGACCAGCACGGTCGCCTCGGTGGGCCCGTACACGTTCGACACCGGCACGCCGGTCAGCTCATACCACCGCCCGGCCAGGTCCGTGGTCAGCGCCTCACCACCGGTGATGACCCGGCGCAGGCCCTCGACCCCGCTCCGGTCGCCCGAGACCTCGGCGTACTCCAGGTACGCGGCCAGCGTCGAGGCGACGAAGGCGAGCGTGGTGACCCGCTGCGAATGCACGAGACCGGCGAGGTAGCGCGGGTCGCGGTGGCCGTCCGGGCGCGGCAGCACCACGGCCGCCCCGGAACACAGCGGCCAGAAGATCTCCATGACCGAGGGGTCGAAGCTGGTGGAGGTCTGCTGAAGCATCCGGTCGTCGCCGCCGAGCGCGAACGCGCTCTGCAGGGACTCGACCAGACCGAGAACGGCGGCGTGGCTGACCACGACGCCCTTGGGGCGCCCGGTCGATCCGGACGTGTAGATGAGGTAGGCGGGATGCTCCGGTCGCGGCGCGGTCGGCTCGCCGGTCGTCGGCCAGCCGGTCGTCGGGTCGCCGGTCGTCAGGTCGTCCGCGCCGACGGCGCCGAGAACGATCTGGTGCGGACCGTCGACCGGGGCGAGCCGGGCGACGCCGTCGGAGGTCGTCACCATGACCCGCACACCCGAATCGGCGATCATGAAAGCGACGCGCTCCGCCGGGTAGTCCACGTCGACGGGAAGATAGGCCGCTCCGCTCCTGAGCACCCCGAGAACCGCGACCACCAGCTCCACCGACCGGGGGACCGCGACAGCGACGATCTGCCCGGGGCCCGCACCGTGGCCACGCAGCCGGTGCGCGAGCGCCGCCGCGCGCCGGTCGAGCTCCGCGTAGGAAACCGCGCGCCCTTCGAACACGACCGCGGCCGCCTCCGGGGTCCGGGCCACACTCGCCTCGAACGCGGACACCAGCGTCGTGTCCTTCACGGACCGGACCGGGCCGGTCAGCTCGTCGAGCATCCGGGCACGCGCGTCGCCCCCCGGCGCCGCGGCACGTCCCACCGGCAGCCGGGAGTCGGTCGACAGAGCCTCCAACACACGGGTGAACCGCTGCGCGATCCGCTCGACCTCCGTGTCGTCGAGCCGGGCCGCGTCGTACTTGAACTGGACGTCCAGGCACCTGCCCGGGGTCACCAGGACGGCGAGCGGGAAATGACCGACGCCGAGGTCCGCGACCTCGGTGATCCGCGGCGTCCCCGCCGGGGCCGCGGCGTCGGCGTCCATCGGGTAGTTCTGCAGCACGACGACGGTGTCGAACAGGTCGCCGAGGCCGGCCATCCGCTGGATCTCCCCCAGCCCCAGATGCTGGTGGTCGAGCAGGTCGGACTGCTCGGCCTGCAGCCGGGTCAGCACCTGCACGAGCGGCTGGTCGGCACACCAGCGCATCCGTACCGGCAGCGTGTTGACGAACATGCCGACCATCGCCTCGATGCCCGGGACGTCCGCCCCGCGGCCGGAGACGGTCGTACCGAAGACCACGTCGGTGCGGCGGGCCAGCCGGCCGAGGACCAGGCCCCAGGTTCCCTGCACGACCGTCGCGAGGGTCAGGCCATGCTCCCGGGCCCGCGCGAGCAGCGCCGCGGTGGCGTCCTCGGACAGCCGCAGGCCACGCTGACCGGCTCGGAACCGCACACCATGATGGTCGGCGGCGACCAGTCGGGTCGGTTCACGCATCCCCTCGACGGCCCCCCGCCAGGCGGAGCGGGCCTGCGTCCGGTCCAGACCCGTCAGCCAGCGCAGGTACTCCCGGTACTGGGTGACGACAGGGAGACGGGCCGCGCCGCCCCCCGGCGACGTCCGAAGGGTGGTGTAGATCGAGAGCAGGTCGCCCAGCATGACCGGCACCGACCAGCCGTCCGCCACGATGTGATGGTGGGTGAGCAGCAGCCGGTGCCGGCCCTCACCGAGACGCAGCAGGGTGGCCCGCAGCAGCGGTGGTCGGGCCAGGTCGAAGCGGTGGCCGGCCTCGGCCTCGGCCACCGCCCGCGCCCGGTCGGCACGTTCGGCCTCGCCATGCGAGGACAGGTCGACGACCTGCCAGGGGAGAGTGAGCCCGTCGGAGATCACCTGCACGACCCGCCCGTCGGGCCGCTGGTGGAACGACGCCCGCAGCGGAGGGTGCCTGTCCAGCACGCCCTGAGCGGCCGCCCGCAGAACGGTTGCGTCCACCTCCCCGGCGACTTCGGCCACCACCTGCACGACGTAGACGTCCGGGCCGGCCTCCTGCGGCTCCCCGGGCTGCCGGCCGGCGGTCCCGTCCCCGTCCACCAGCGCGTGGAAGAAGAAGCCCTCCTGCATCGGTGAGAGCGGCAGGACGTCCGTCAGGTTCGGGACGGCCGCGGACAACTCGTCGACCCCGGCCTGCGTCAGCTCGACCAGCGGGAAGTCCGACGGGGTGAAGCCGCCGGCGCCCGCCGTCGCGGCATGGGTGACCAGCGCGGCGAGCGCGGTGAACCAGCTTTCGGCGAGTTCCCGCACGGCGGAGTCGGCCAGCAGCGCCCGGGGCCACGCCCAGGTCACGCCGAGCCGAGGCCCGTCGGCGTGGTCCTCGGTGAAGGCGTTGATCTCCAGGGTGTACGGGGCGACCGGCATCGCCGCGTCGTAGCCCCCCGCGAGCACGCCGAATCCGGGCACGGCCGTCCACGGGAGGCCGGTCTCGCTCTCGACCTGGAAACGACCGAGATAGTTGAAGCTGATCTGCGGCGCGGGCAGGTTCCGCAGCACCTCGGCGGTCTCGGCGTTGAGGTGGCGCAGCAGACCGAAGCCGACGCCCTGGTCGGGCAGGGCGCGCAGCTGTTCCTTCACCCGCTTGAGCGCCCGGCCGAGGCCGTCTCCGGCCACGTCGACGAGCAGTTCGTCGAGCTCGTCCGGCCCCGGGTCGAGCCGGACGGGGAAGATGCTGGTGAACCAGCCGAGCGTCCGGGAGAGGTCAGCGCCGTCGACGATCTCCTCCTCCCGGCCGTGGCCTTCGAGCGCGAGCAGGACCGACCGGGCCTGATCGCCCTGTCGTCCCCGCCGCCACTGGCGTACCGCCAACGCCAGCGCGGTCAGCAGGACGTCGTTGATCCCGGCGTGGAACGTCGCCGGCACACTCGTCAGCAGGGCGAGCGTGTGATCCGCGGGGAGTCGCAGAGTCAGGTGTCCGACGGTGGCCAGATCGCCGACCGGGTCCAGCGGCCGCGCGGTGATCGCGGGGTCGGGGCCGGCGAGAATCCCGGTCCACAGTGGCAGCTCGGCCACCCGCCCCGGCCGGTGCGCCTCGTCGGCGAGCAGATTGGCCCACCGACGGAACGACGTCCCGGTCGGCTCCAGCTCCGGGGTGCCGCCGGCGGCCACGGACTCCCAGGCGGAAGCCAGGTCCGGGAGCAGGATCCGCCACGACACGCCGTCGACGACGGCGTGGTGCACCGCGAACAGCAACGACCCCGGGCGGGTCTCGCCCGCGTCGAACCACACCGCCTGGGCCATCACCCCGTTGCCGGGCGCGAGACGCGCGCACGCGTCGGCGGCCGCGGCATCTACGACCTCCCGAAGCCGGCTGCCAGTCAGGTCACCGACGGCCACTCTGTGCAGCCACTCGCCGGCACGCACCGAGCCGGCGGGCTCCACCCGCAGCATCCCCTCGACACCGGGCCCGGCGCGCAGCAGCCGCGCGCGGAGCAGATCATGCCGGTCGGCCACGGCCTGCAGCACGGCGGCGATCTGCTCGCCGGTCACTCCGGTCGGCAAGGTGATCAACATCCACTGGCTGAAGGCGTCGATCTGGCCGCCGCACTCGTCCAGCCACTTCAGGATCGGGGTGAACGGCACCGGGCCCACGCCGGCGTCCGCCGCCTCGACCGCCAGGTTCTCGGCGACACCCGCCACGGACGCGAGCTCCGCGACGGTCCGGTGGGTGAAGACCTGGCGCGGCGTGATGGTCAGGCCGCCGCGCCGCGCCCGCACCACCAGCTGGATCGAGACGATGCTGTCGCCACCGAGGGCGAAGAAGTCGTCGTCGACGCCGACCGTCCGCAGGCCGAGGACCTCTGCGAACAGGGAGCACAACAGCTCCTCGCGCGGGCTGCGCGGGCGCTGGCCGGAGGTGGACACCGGGCTGTCCGGAACCGGGAGGGCCCTGCGGTCCAGCTTCCCGCTCGGCAACAGCGGCAGGTGTTCGAGCACCACGAAGGCGGCCGGCACCATGTGATCGGGCAGCCACTCCCGCGCGTGCGACCGCAGGGACTTCAACAGGGCGGGAACGTCACGGAAGCGGGCCGGCCGGTTGCCGAACCCGGCCAGCGGCCCGGCCGCGTGCGGCCCGGGGCGGTAGACGTTCTCCGGAGCCACCGGGTCGTGCGGGCCGGCGGGCGTGACAACCGCGGGATCCACGAAGACGACGTCGACGCTCCCGTCGTCCACCCCTGCCGACCAGGTTGTAGCCACCCGGTAGCCCAACTCCTCGCCGAGGTCGTGGAACGCCTCCGGGTCGGTCCAGAGCCCCCTTCCGCCATGGGAATCAGGGTGGGCGGAGCTGACGTCGGCGGCGGCCCCGTCATCGGTGGCGTCGTCATCGGTGGCCGGCGGGGGGATGCCGGCGTCGAGTGCCCGCAGCACGGCAAGGTCGGTACGCAGGCGGGCGTTGGGCACCCCCGTCACCCGAAGCCGCGCCGGACGGCGCTCGGTCAGCACCGCGGTCAGATCGGCGAGCCCGTGCGCCAGCGTCTCCCAGGACACCTCGCCCCAGCCGGGTGCCGCGGACCGCGCCCCGCCGGGTGTCGGGGCGGACAGGTCCGGCACCGGCGCGGGGGTGTCCGCCGACCGCCTGCGGATGACGACGTCGTAGCGGTAGCGGGACAGCTCGTTGTGGTAGCCGGCGCGCTTGATCCGTACGTCCACCTCCCCGGCGGCGGAGACGGACCGCGCGAAAGCGGCGAAGTAGTCCGGGTCGAGGAGCAGCTCCCCCTCCCAGCGCACCGCCCGTTCCAGCGCCTGGCTCGCGGCGAGCGGATCGACCGACCCGGTGGCGGCGGTCCGCCGCGTCACCTCGACCGCGGCCCGCAGGCAGCGCAGCAGCCGCAGGTTGCGCACGTCGCCGACGAACAGGGCACCACCGGGGACGAGCAGGTCCACCGCCTGGCGCAGCACCGTGGTGAGGTAGTCGACGCTCGGGAAGTACTGGGCGACCGAGTTGACGATCACGGTGTCGAAGAACCCGGTCGGAAGGCCGTCGAACGCGTGGGCGGGCTGTGCGCGCAGCTCGACCCGGTCGGCGAGCTCGGCGAGCTCGGATCCCTCGGCCAGCGAGCGCCGCAGCTTCGCGACGGCCTCCGCGGACAGGTCGGTGCCCCAGTACGCCTCGCAGGCAGGCGCCACCCGGGACAGCAGCAGCCCGCTGCCGACCCCGATCTCCAGCACCCGTCTCGGCCGGAGCGCCAGGATCCGTTCGACGGTGGCGTCCCGCCAGGACCGCATCTGCTCCAGCGGAATCGGCAGGCCGTCGTAGGTGGAGTTCCAGCCGGCGAAGTTCTCGGTGGCGGCCTCGGAATCCGCGGCCTCGTACAGCAGATCGTGCAGCCGGCGCCATTCGTCGACCTGATCATGTTCGACCGTCTCGTCCCGGTCCTGTTCCACGGTCGTCGACGGGACGACGTACACGGCGATGCGGGGGTCGCCCGGAGAGTCCTCCCGCACGACGACGGCCGTCTGCGCCACGGACGGATGTCTGGCCAGCACCGACTCGATCTCACCCAGCTCGATCCGGAAGCCGCGGATCTTCACCTGGTCGTCGGAACGCCCGGCGAACTCCAGTCGGCCGTCATCTCGCCAACGCGCCAGGTCACCGGTGCGGTAGAGCCGCTCGCCCGAGGCGGAGAACGGATCGGCGACGAACCGTTCCGCGGTCAGGTCCGGCCGGCCGAGATACCCCCGGGCCAGACCCGAGCCACCCAGGTACAGCTCGCCCACGACCCCGGGCGCGACCGGGGCGAGGCGGGCGTCGAGCACGTACGCCCGGGTGCCGGGGTCGGGCCGCCCGATCGGCACGATGGATCCCGACAGGTTGTCGGGATGGCACTCGCCGAGAGTGGAGTTGACCGTCGCCTCGGTCGGGCCGTAGGCGTTGAACATCCGCCGGCCCCGGCCGAACCGCCCGACCAGCTCGGGTGAGACCCGCTCGGTACCGGCGAGCAGGGTCGCGCCCGGCGGGAGCAGGACGTCCCGTGGCAGCGCCGCCAGCAGCGCCGGTGGCAGGATCATGAAGGTGACGCCGTGCTCGCGGGCATAGTCCGCCAGTTCGGCGCCCGGCACCCGCAGGTCGGCCGGGACGATGACCAGGCACCCGCCCGAGAGCAGCCCCAGGCACAGATCCCAGAAGGCGACGTCGAAGCTGGGCGAGGCGAACTGCAGGATGCGACTGTGGGGACCGACCCCGAGGCGCTCGGTCTGGGTGGCGACGAGCTTGGCGACACCGGTGTGGGAGAGCAACACGCCCTTGGGCCGCCCGGTCGAGCCGGACGTGTAGATCACGTATGCGGCGTTGCGCACCCGGAGCGGTCCGGTGCGGTGGTCGTCGGTGGGATTCTCCTCCGACGCGTGCGCCCAGGCCGCCGCGACGGTGGGATCGTCAAGGACGAGACGCGACATGCCCGGGGTGCCGGGGACCGCGGAATCCAGTGACACCGTGGTGACGAGGCAGACCGGCCGCGCGTCGGCAAGCATGTAGGCGAGGCGTTCGGCCGGGTAGTCGGTGTCCAGCGGGAGATAGGCCCCGCCGGCCTTGAGCACCGCGAGTTCGGCTACGAGCATCTCGACCGACCGGGGCACCGCCAGGGCGACCACCTGCTCGGGGCCCACCCCACGGGCGATCAGCACATGGGCGAGACGGTTCGCCTGGGCGTTGAGCTCGGCGTAGGTCAGTCTGGTGTCGGCGAAGACCAGGGCCTCGCCGGCGGGGTTGCGACGCACCTGGGCTTCGAACATCTCGGGAAGCGTCCCCGGCGGAATCGAGCACGAGGTGTCGTTCCACTCGACGAGGATCCGGTGCCGCTCCTGCGGTGACAGCCCGTCTCCGGCCCGTGGCGCGGAAAGCAGCGGGTCGTCCCCATTGTCGCCTTGGGCGGTCCGCGTCTCGGTCGCCGCTTCGTTGCCGGACACCCTGTGCCTCCCGGTCACGCTCTGATGGAGCGCGACCACCGGAGAAGCGGCCGCGCGACGCCGACGGCGCACCTCTCCCCTGGTCACGGCCCTCTCCCGCAGCGCGGAGCGCTTGGCGGGCGGTGCACCGCATGGTGAGAAGTCGCCGGTCAGGCCATCGATCTTGATCTATTTAAGTTAACTTTACCTAAATCGTCCAACAGGCGCAGGAGTCCCCGGCCCCGCCATCGCGAGGCCGGGGACGGCCGTTCCAGCTACGAGCCGATCTTCGCGATCAGCGGCACCAGCTGGTCGAGGGCATAGGGGATGCTGAGCACGGTGTTGAAGGTGAGCGCCGTGCCCACCGGCGGCGTCTCATAGGGCACGAAGAGCGCGCGGCCCTCCCGGGCCACTGCCAGCCGGCTGTAGACCGGGTCCGCGTTGACCGTCGCCTCGGCGTCCGGAGCGCTCGTGACGAACAGCAGGCGATCGACGTCGACGAGGTCCAGCCGCTCGGAGCCGATCTCCGCCGCGAACTCCGATCCGGCGAGCGTCCCGATCTCTTCGGGAACCTTGAAGCCGATCTCGCCCAGGAACACCGAACGCGGGTCGGTGGGCGCGAAGACGGCGTACTTGCCGGGCTCGTACGGGTCGACGACGGCGGCGGTCTTCCCCTCGAAGCCCGGGTTGGCCTTCCGAGCAGCCGCGAACTTCTGGTCGATCGCGGCGATCAGCTCGTCAGCCCGGTCTTCCAGGCCCACCGCCTGGCCGACCGTCCGGGTCATCTCCTTCCAGGGCGTGGCGAAGTCGTCATGGTCGGGCGACTGGGCCACCGTCGGAGCGATCTTGGACAGGGTGTCGTACTGCTCCTGCGTCAGATCGGAGTAGACCGCGAGAATCAGATCCGGCTTGAGCCCGGCGATCTTCTCGAAGTTGAGCTCGCCACGCTCGCCCACGATCTCCGGTTCGACCCCGGCCCACAGGTCCTTGCTCCAGGGCCAACTGCCGAACGGGCGCTCCCCGAACCAGTCCACGACACCCACCGGCTTCACCCCGAGGGCGAGCAGCGGCTCCTGGTCCGTGAGGCCGACCGCCACGACCCGGGTCGGCCGAGCGGTGATCTCGGTCGAGCCGTACTTGTGACCGATCGTGACGGGGAACGCACCCTCGCCAGTGGAGGCGGGGGAAGCCCCGGTCACGTCTCCATCATCACCGCAGGCGGCAAGCCCGACCACGATCACCGCAAATATGGAAACGCACCGTAGCAGCCAGGCAACAACATGAACCCGCGCGGGGCGCGGTGACGTGGCGGACATCAGCTCCTCTTCGTGTTTGGCCGGACACGAGACCCGAAGGCCCAGGTCCGACACCCGACGGAGCGCATACTAAGGTTATCCTTACCAAAACAACAAGACCTTGCGGCCATCACCTCTTAGGTATGGCTTTCCTAACATCCCACACTTGTGAGGATTGCGTGACCGACAGGACTCGAATCACGCCAGCGGGGATGCCCCCTCCGGTCGGCCAGGCCTCACCCGACGGCCAGGCCTCACCCGACGGCCCGGCCGTGGCTCGGCCGGGGACCCGGTCCGCCGCCGGAGGGCGGCCACGGCGGACGCCACGCCAGGTCCGCCCGGTCCCGCTCGGGATCGCCGTCGCCGCCCTGGCCGTCCTGTGCGTCCTGTCGATCTCGCTGGGCGGCCGGCCGGTCCCGCTCGACCAGGTGTTCCGAGCGTTGACGGACCGCAGCGACACCGACGTCGACGCCATCGTGTGGGGGCTGCGGGTACCGAGAACGCTCCTGGGGCTGCTCGTCGGAGCCGCCCTCGGCCTCGCCGGAACGGTCATGCAGTCCCTGACCCGCAATCCGCTGGCGGATCCAGGTCTGCTGGGCGTGAGCGCCGGCTCCACCCTGGCGGTCGTCCTGGCCGTGTCGGCCCTGGACCTGACCTCGCTCTACGGCTACATCTGGTTCGCCTTCGCCGGAGCCCTCGCGGCCAGCGTCCTCGTCTACCTCCTGGGCAGCACGGGGCGGTCGGGCGCGAACCCGATCCGGCTCGCGCTCGCCGGTGTCGGGGTCACCTTCTTTCTCGGTTCGGTGACCAGCGCAATCGTCCTGGCCAGCCCGGCCGCGCTGGACAGGTACCGGTACTGGTCGGCGGGGTCCATCGCGGGCCGCGGCAGTTCCCTCGTGGCGCAGGTCGCACCATTCATCCTGGCCGGGACGGTGCTCGCCCTCGCGCTCGCGCCCGCGCTGAACAGCCTCGTGCTCGGCGACGACGTCGCCGCCTCCCTGGGCCGCCGGGTCGGCCTCATCCGGCTGCAGGGTGCCGTCGCCGTGACGGTGCTCACCGGAAGCACGGTCGCCGTGGCCGGCCCCCTGGTCTTCGTCGGTCTGGTCGTGCCACACGCCGCCCGGATGATCAGCGGCGGGGACCACCGGCTGCTGCTCCCGACCGCGATGGTGCTGGCCGCTGGTCTCGTCCTCGCGGCGGACGTGATCGGGCGGGTGGTGGCCCGACCGCAGGAGATCAACGTGGGCATCATCATCGCGCTCCTCGGAGCACCCTTCTTCGTGGCGCTGGTCCGCCGTCGGCGCCTCGCGGAGGTCTAGGGTGACGGCCAGCTCCAGGGTGACGACCGCTCCGCCCACCACGACCACCACCACGGCCACCACGGCATGGGGGCCGCTCAGCCTGACCCGGACGGGTGGCCGCAGCGCGTTCCGGCTGTCGCGACCAGCCGCCTCCGGCATCCTGCGGCCTCGGCTGGTCGCGGTCTGCGCCGTCATGGCCGCCGCCACCTTCGCGGTGTTCTGCCTGGGGATCGCGATCGGTGACTATCCGATCGGCGTCACGGAAGTGGTTCCGGCCCTGTGGGGGTCCGGCGACCCCGGATCCCTGTTCGTCGTGCGTGAGCTTCGGCTGCCCCGCGCCCTGGCCGGGCTCCTCGGCGGCGCCGCGTTCGGTATCTCCGGCGCCGTGTTCCAGACGATGACCCGCAACCCACTGGCCAGCCCCGACATGATCGGTATCACGGCCGGCGCGCAGACCGCGGTCGTCGCGGGAATCGTGGTCGGGTTCGGCGCCGGCCTCAGCACCCAGCTGCTCGGCCTCGTCGGCAGCCTCGCCACGGCCCTGCTGATCTACCTCCTGGCCTGGAAGGCGGGCGGCACCTCCGGCTACCGGATCATCCTGGTGGGTATCGGAGTGTCCTGGATCTGCACCAGTCTCACCGACTACCTGCTGGCGAAGGGCCGGCTCGCCGAAGCCAGCCAGGCGGTGGGCTGGCTCGTCGGCAACCTCAACGGTCGAAGCTTCGACCAGGTACGCCCCCTGGCCCTGGCCATGATCGTGCTCGTCCCCTGCACACTGGCCCTCAGCGGGGTCACCCGGACCCTCCAGATGGGGGACGAGGTGGCCTCCGGGCTCGGGATCCCGGTCCAGCGAGCCCGGCTGGCCCTCATGCTCACCGCCGTCGGGCTGGTCGCCTTCGCGACCGCCACCGCCGGGCCGATCGTCTTCGTACCGCTCGTGGCGCCCCAGATCACCCAACGACTGGCGAATCTCGCCTGGCCACCGCCACTCGCCTCCGGCCTCACCGGAGCGTTGATCGTGCTGTCCAGTGACCTGCTCGGACGGCAGCTCCTACCCGACACCGAGCTCCCGGTCGGAGTCGTGACCGGCGTGTTGGGCGCCCCCTTCCTGCTCTGGCTGCTCAGCCGGGCGAATCGCACCAGCTCCGGAGGCTGACCGTGACACTCCAGCCGCCCTCGTGGCCCGCGGCGCCAGCCGATCCCCCGGACGCCGTTCCAACGGAGGCCGTTCCTGCGGAGGCCGTTCCAACGGAGGCCGTTCCTGCGGAGGCCGTTCCTGCGGAGGCCGCCGGCGCCGACTCCCACCTACCCGAGCTGCGGGCGAGCGGGCTGCGCCTGGCCTACGACAAGCGGATCATCGTCGAGGACCTCGACCTGGTCATACCCCCAGGCCAGATCAATGTGATCATCGGTGCCAACGCCTGCGGCAAGTCCACCCTGCTACGCGCCCTGGCCCGGCTGCTACGGCCGCGCGCGGGCGCCGTGCACCTGGACGGCCGGTCGATCCACGCGATGCCGACCAGGCAGGTCGCCCAGCGGCTGGGGATTTTGCCGCAGTCCCCGGTCGCGCCCGACGGACTGAGCGTGATCGACCTGGTCAGCCGCGGTCGCTCGCCGCACCAGACCTGGTGGCGTCAGTGGTCCGCCGCGGACGAGCAGGCCGTGACCGAGGCGCTGCTGGCGACGGACATGCTGGACCTGGCCGACCGGCCGGTGGACGAGCTCTCCGGCGGGCAACGCCAGCGGGCGTGGATCGCCATGGCCATGGCTCAGGGCACCCCCGTGCTGCTGCTGGACGAACCGACGACCTTCCTCGACCTCGCGCACCAGATCGACATCCTCGACCTGGTGGTCGACCTGAAGCAGCGGGAGAGGCGCACGGTGGTGATGGTCCTGCACGATCTCAACCAGGCCTGTCGCTACGCCGACCAGGTGGTCGCGATGAAGTCCGGCCGCATCGTCGCGCAGGGGCCGCCTGCCGCAGTGGTGACCGCCGACCTGGTCGAGGAGGTGTTCGGCCTGCGTTGCCGGGTGGTCACCGACCCGGTCAGCGGCACCCCGCTGGTCATCCCGATGGGACGCCACCACGACACCCGGTCCGCGGTCCCAGAGCCCTGACGCCGGAGATCCGGGGCTGTCGCGCGGCGCCCGCCGCAGGGCAGGGGCGGACGCCGGGCGAGACCGCGTTCCCGCAGATAGTTCTTGATCTCCTTGAGTCGGAGGGCACTGACCACGACCGGGACGGACGATCTCGCGGACCGTTACGTGAACGAGCAGCGCAGCCGCACGTTGGTAGCCGTCCTGCACGACCTCGACCAGGCCTGCCGGTGCGCGACCCGGAGACCGGCACTCCGCTCGTCGCGCCGGCCGCCCGGGCCCGGCGCCGACGGCTGGCGGAGAACGCCGACGCGCCCGGAACGACGGACGAGGCCGTCGACGCCGTCTGTACCAGCTGACCGACCGGAGGCCGCACCGCCAACCGTTCCCACCCCAAATATGATCTTGGGCTACTTGTCCCTTAGCAGGCAATCGCAGGCGGAGTCAAGGGCGGGTGGGCTACGGAACGGCGACCCGGGATCCGCTTGACCATCACCCGCAACCAACCTAAGTTAGCCTCACTTAACTTATCGCATCCGCCGGGAAACCGAGCAGCCCCCGACCACGCCACCACCGGGCCACGCGACGCGAAGAAAGACCCCGCGCACGAGACGCGGCCGTACCCGAAAAGCCGACGGGAGCGACGCCGCGAGGCCGCCGACGACGGCCAACCTCCACGAATCCCTTGACAGTTCGACACGCCTCCCGGAACCTAAGTTAGGTAAACCTAAGTTTAGCTCGGTTTCATTGACCGACCAGAGGGGCAGCCGTGGTAGACCGTCCGCCGACTGTGGAACTCGGTGTGCACGACATCATCGGAGTCGGGTTCGGGCCCTCGAACATCGCTCTGGCGATCGCAGTCGAGGAACACAACAGCAGTGTCTCCGCCGGTGCGGCGCTGCGCGCCGTCTTCCTTGAACGCCAGGTGCGTTTCGGATGGCACCGGGGGATGCTCCTCGACGGAGCGACCATGCAGGTGTCCTACCTGAAGGACCTGGTGACCCTGCGCAATCCGTCGAGCAGCTTCACCTTTCTCTCGTTTCTCCATTCCAGGAACCGCCTGGTGGACTTCATCAACCACAAGACGATGTATCCGCTGCGCTCCGAATACCACGACTACCTGGAATGGGCCGCGGGCCGGCTCGACGACCTCGTCGAGTACGACACCGAGGTGGTGGACCTGCGACCGGTGACCCACGAGGGCGAGATCGCCTACGTCGACGTGATCAGCCGGCACCGGGGAGACCCGGACCGGACGGTCGTGCGCCGCGCCCGCAACGTCGTCATCGCGGCCGGGCTGGAGCCGAGACTGCCCGACGGTGTCGAGATAGACGACCGGACCTGGCACAACCACGAGCTGCTGCACCGCCTCGCGCGAATGCCCTCGACACCGCGCGGCCGGTTCGTCGTGGTCGGGGCCGGCCAGAGCGCCGCCGAGGTGACCGAGCACCTGCACACCCGTTTCCCGCAGGCCGAGGTCTTCTCCGTGTTCTCCCGCTACGGCTTCAGCCCGGCGGACAACAGCGGCTTCGTCAACCAGATCTTCGACCCGGACGCCGTCGACGAGTTCTACCACGCGCCCGAAAGCGTCCGCGCCATGCTGCTCGGCTACCACCGTGGCACGAACTACTCGGCCGTGGACATGGACCTCATCGACGAGCTGTACCGCCGCGCGTATCAGGAAAAGGTGCGCGGCCCCCGGCGGCTGCACTTCCTACGCGCCTCCCGGGCCGAATCCTTCGAGAGACTGTCGGACGGCGTCCGGGTGCACATCCGGTACCTGCCGACCGGCGAGAAGCGCACCGTGGACGCGGACACCGTCGTGCTCGCGACCGGATACCACGCCCGCGATCCGCGGCGCCTGCTCGGCGCGCTGGCGGAGGCCTGCCTCACCGCCGAGGACGGCCAGCTTCAGGTCGGCCGCGACTACAGCATCGACACCGTCGCGGGGACCACCGCCGGCGTCTACGTGCCCGGTGCGAGCGAGTACTCCCATGGGATCTCCTCATCCCTGCTGTCGAACATCTCCGTCCGGGCCGGCGAGATCCTCACATCGGTTCTCGACCGCCAGGAGCTCGAGGTTCCCCTCGCCCCGGTCCCCTCGGGGATCGCCGGGTCGGGGTACCTCGACCCGCGGTCGAACGCCCGGCCGCAGAGCTGATCCGCACCGCGCCGCGGCCCACCCGGAAGGAGGCTGCTCGCCAACCGGCGCGGTGATCCCCGGCGCGGTGACCCCCGGCCACCGTGAATCCCGACACCGTGATCCCGACACCGTGGCGCCCGCTCAGCCGGTCTCGACGGCGAGGGCGAACGGCAGCACGCCCGGCGCGCCGGCCTGGCGCAGCGCCCTGGCCGCGACGGTCATCGTCCAGCCCGTGACGATCAGGTCGTCGACGAGCAGTACCGGCCCGGTCAGCTCGGCGAGCGGGCCGGCGAGGGGCGGTGGCACCTCGAAGGCCGACCACAGGCCGGCGAGGCGGTGGGCGCTGTTGTGCACCCGGCCGGCCGCGGGCCCGCCGGCCACGCGAGGGAGCTGCCCCAGCAACGGCAGCCGCCCGACCCCCGCGATCCGTTCACCGAGGTCCGCCACCAGGCGCGGGCGTGTCCTGGACGCCACGGTCACCACCGCCGCCGGGCGCCGCTCCCACCGCCACTCGGTCAGGGTCCGCACCACCGCCTCGAACAGGTCGTCGGGGACGGGGCCGTCCAGGGCCGCGGGAGGAGGGGCGAGCAGCTGGCGCAACCGGTTGCCCCAGCCCAGGTCGTTGAGCCGTGCGACCACGCGGCCGGGCTCGGCGGTGACCGACGCGGGAATCCGGCCGGACGCGGCGACCCCCAGCGTGCGCATGCCCGTCGGCCACATCCGGCGCGGCTCAACGGGCACGCCCGTCCGGCGCAGCTCCTCGCGGGCGCTGTCCCGCGACCGGGAGGAGACCTCGGTGGACCACACCCGGCCGGTGCACCGGTCACACCGGCCGCACGGCACCGCGTACGGATCGTCGAGCGCGTGGCGCAGGAACTCCATCCGGCAGGACGGCGTGGCGATGTAGTCGAGCATCGCCTGCTGCTCGCGGGCCCGCGCGGCGGCGACGCGGCGGAAGCGCTCGGCGTCGTAGACCCACGACTCGCCCGTCGCCTCCCAGCCGCCCTTGACCCGCCGGACGACGCCGTCCGCGTCGAGCACCTTCAGCATCTGCTCGAGCCGGGAGTGCCCCAGGTCGACGGCGGCGAGCAGTGCCTGCGTCGACATCGTCCGCCCGGCCTGGGCCAGGACGTCCAGCACCTGCCGGGCGACCGGCTCCGGGGGAAACGACGTGTCGGCGAAGTACCGCCAGATGTCACGGTCCTCGGTGGCGGGCAGCAGGACGACCTCGGCGGACTCCACCGCACGCCCGGCCCGCCCGATCTGCTGGTAGTAGGCGATCGGCGAGTTCGGCGCACCGACGTGGACGACGAACCCGAGATCGGGCTTGTCGAAGCCCATCCCGAGAGCGCTCGTCGCCACCAGCGCCTTCACCCGGTTGCCGAGCAGGTCCTCCTCGGCGGCGATGCGCTCGGCCGGCTCCGTGCCGCCGTGGTAGGTCGTCACCTCGTGGCCCTGGCCGCGCAGGAACGCGGTCAGCTCCTCCGCGCCCGGCTTGGTGAGCGTGTAGATGATCCCGGAGCCGGGCAGCTCGCCGAGATGGTCGGCCAGCCAGCCGAACCGCTGCTCGGCCGCGGGAAGCGACACGACCGCCAGCCGGAGGCTCTCCCGGTCGAGAGACCCCCGCAGGACCACGGTCTCCGCGCTCGTGGAGCCGGCCCCGAGCTGCTCGCTGACGTCCTCGACCACCCGCGCGTTGGCCGTGGCGGTCGTCGCGAGCACGGGCACGTCCGGCCGCAGCCCGCCGATCAGTGACCGCAGCCGGCGGTAGTCCGGACGGAAGTCGTGGCCCCAGTCGGAGATGCAGTGCGCCTCGTCGACGACGAGCAGTCCCGTCGTGGCCGCGAGCTCCGGGAGGTACTCGTCGCGGAAGGTCGGGTTGTTCAGCCGCTCCGGGCCGACGAGCAGCAGGTCCAGCTCCCCCGCCCGCAGCGCGGCGTAGACCTCGTCCCACTCCGTGAGGTTCCCCGAATGGATCTCCCCGGCCCGGATGCCCACCCGTGCCGCCGCGGCCGCCTGGTTGCGGATCAGCGCCAGCAGCGGAGAGACGATCACCGTGGGCCCCACCCGGGCCACCGGACCGCCGCCCGGCCTCGGACCGCTTGAACCCGAGTCACCTGGGTCCGAGTCACCTGGGTCCGAGCCGCCCGGGTCCGAGCCGCCGAGACCGCGCAGCAGCGCCGTGGCGAGGAAGTACACCGCGGACTTCCCCCAGCCCGTGCGCTGGACGAGCAGCACCCGCCGCCGCCCGCTGACGAGCGCGTCGATCGCCTGCCACTGGTCGTCACGCAGGACCGCGCCCGGCCCGGCCAGAGCCCGGAGCAGCTCCTCCGCCCGATCGCGCAGCGTCCCGCTGACCGTCGCCTGATCCGCCATGCCCTCTGTCTACCTGACACCCCCGACAGCTCCCGACCCACGGCCGTCGGGACCGCCCACGGCACGGGCGCCGGGAGCGGCACCGGCGAGCGGCGGGTCGTCAGGCGAAGTCCTCCGGGCTGAAGGTCTTCGGCTCGACCAGGACCAGCCAGTTGCCGGAGTTGTCGCGCAGCACGGCCTCCACCCCGTAGGGGCGGTCGGCGGGCTCCTGCAGGAACTCGACACCCTTCGCGCTCAGCTCCTCGAAGGTCTTGCGGCAGTCGTCGACCCGCAGCCCGAGCCCGCCCATCTGCCCCTTGCCCAGCTGCCGGCGGACGAAGTCGGCGGCGTCCGCGTCCAGCGGCGGCCCCGGGACCATCAGGGTCGCCTCCAGCTCGGGCTGGCTGGGATGGCCGATCGTGACCCAGCGGAACTCGCCGCCCATCGAGACGTCCGTGCGCGGTTCGAAACCGAGCACATCGACGTAGAAGTCCCGGGCCTTGTCCTGGTCAAGGCAGTAGATCGTGACCAGCGCGATATTTGTGATCATGTGGGAACCGTACGCCGCGCGGCCGCGGGAACGCTTCTCTCAGATTGCGCCGTCCGAGGTCGTGTCGGAGGTACACCGCAGGTCCATCGCGCCGCGCATGAACAGGTAGCACCCCGGTACGTGCGGGCCACCGCGGGCCGCCCAGCGGCTCCGGTACGCGGTAGGGCTTTCACCGACCAGCTGGGTGAAACGCGCCGAGAAGGACCCGAGGCTCGCGAAGCCCACCATCACGCAGATCTCGGTGACCGTGAGGTTCGCGTGCCGCAGCAGATCCTGCGCACGCTCGATCCGGCGCCGCGTGACGTACCGGATCGGGGTCTCCCCGTAGGCCGCCTCGAAGCTGCGAACCAGGTGGAACTTCGACACCTGGGCGACCCGGGCGAGCACGTCGAGATCGAGCGGCTCCCGGTAGTGCCGATCAATGTGATCGCGGGCCCGGCGCAGATGCGGCAGCAGCTCGGCAGCCACCGGCCGGGCACCCGTCCTGGTCACACCGCTGATACTAGGGTCGCGGCCGATTCGTCAGACAGCAGGCGGACGAGGGTGCGGCCTGTGGCTCAGGACGCTGATGGGATCGCACCGGCCTAGCTCCCGTCGACCTCAACCGGGCTGCACGCTGTGCCACTGGCCAGCGCCAGGATCGTCCTCGACGTGGTCCAGTCCGGGGTGATCCCGTTCCGCTCGAACCTGCCCGGTATGCGCCGCAGGGCGGCAGCTTCCCCATCGGGCGTGGGCTGACCGGTGGACGGATCCCGCAGGTCGTCCAGACAGACATGAGTCACGTCCGATGCGATGGCCTCATCTGACCGGCCATCGGCCAGGGCCGGGAACGTCGTACGGAACGCGGCCACGAACGCGGCCACCTCGGCTCGCCGCTGGAACGCCTCAAACGGGCCCGCCGCGGAGGTCGGACCGGCGGGAATCCTGGTCTCCCCGTCCCCGGTCGAGCCACATCCGGCCAGCGATATCAGCGCGACCCCACACACAACGGCGCTACGAACCCGCACGACATCTCCCCCGGATCATCCGGAGGAGACAATAGAGCATCCCCACCTCGCCGCCTTTTGCCCGCGGATAGTCCAGGTCATACGTCCCAGCGCTGTAAGTTCTGCGCCTCGCCCGCGCTGGCGCTTTCCTCGGCGGGATCATGGTGCGGTTCACCGACGGTCTCCGCCTGTTGGAAGCCGACTCGCGTGACGTTCTCCTCAGGATGGGGCGTCCACGGCGGCGCCGACCCGGAAGCACGGGGCGAGGCCGAGCGGCTGGCTCGCGCTGCTGCCCGTGCCAGTACTCATCGTCGGCACCGGGGCACTGTTCGCCCACTCCGCCGGGGTGTTCGACAACCGCACCCAGCCCCAGGCGGACCCACACGCGCAGAACACCTCAGGTCATCGACCGCAGGAACTCGTGGCGGGGCGGCGGTGGCAGTTGCACGTTCGCCCGCACGCCGAGCGCACTGTCAGCCCCGCCACCTCCAGCCCCTGCCAGCGGCCTGCCGCCCCGGCCGACGCCCGATGCCACCTCGACCCTCACGCCACCTGAGGTGATCGAGGTCTGGTCCCCCCGCGAGGGTCAACCACCGAACCGGACGAACTCAGCCGCGAGACCGGCTACGCGGCCGCCGGGGCAACCCGGCGCCCTCCGCGCTGACAGATCCGAATCCACGGGCCCACTCCGCAACCGCCGATCGTGCCCACCCGGCCGCAGGACCCGGTATCAGCGGCCAGAGTTGATCAATTGATCAGAGGAGGCAACATCATCGGTGGCGCGGGGACCGCCCGCGCGCGTTCCTCGGATCCCGAGCCAGCCGACAACGGAGCCGATGGCGAGGGAAGCAACGGTCAGGACCAGGTGGACCGTAAAGAAGCTGGTCGGACCGTCATCCCAGGAACGATCATCTTTCCAGATGTTCCGGAGGAATCCAGACATTCACCTATGACCTAGGTTCACGGAGGGGTCAGGATGTCCGGCATGGAGCATGTGGTCTCGGTGGTGTCCTACGCCCGGATCAGCTACGACAAGGCCGGGGACGCCCACGGCGTCGCCGACCAGCACAAGGTCAACCGCGAGACGTCCGCCCGGCTCGGCTGGACCGTCGTCCACGAGTTCACCGACAACGACCGCTCGGCCAGCAAGGCCGAGGTCATCCGCGACGGCTTCGAGGCGATGCTGAAGGCGGTGAAGGCCGGGCGCCTCCCGGACGGGACCGCCGTGCAGGGTGTCGTGGTCGTCGCCGAGGACCGGTTGGCCCGCCGCTCCGGCGACTACGAGCGGTTCGTCGACGCGCTCACCGCCGAGGACGGCCGCGTCTACGCCGACGCCCGAGGCCGCAAGGACCTCTACTCCGAGGACGTCGAAGGCATGGGCCTTGTCGGGGTGGCGTTCGCGAAGATCGAGTCCCGGAAGGTGCGCCGCCGGGTTCGTCGTTCGCACCGGGCACGGGCCGAGCTGGGCATCCCGGTCGGATCACAGCGCCCGTTCGGCTGGCAGGCCGACAAGCTCACCCTGGAGCCAGCCGAGGCCCCGTTGGTGGCCACCGCCGTGGACCAGTTCATCGCCGGACGGTCGATCAACTCCATGGTGCGGGAGTGGAACGACCGCGGTGTCGTCACCGCGAAGGGCAACCGCTGGACCATCGTCGGCCTGCGGCAGGTGCTCGGGAACCCACGCCTGTGCGGCTGGCGGAAGCACAACGGCGAGCTAGTCACCGACGCCGCGGGGAACCCGGTCATCGGCCGGTGGGAGCCGATCGTCACGCCCGAGCAGTGGCGCGCCGTCGAGGCGATTCTGACCGCCCGCGCCGGCCGCCGGATCGGGTCGGACGGTGCACCCGGGGACATGCTCGCCGGTGACCACTGGGAACACCGCTACCTGCTCACGGGCGTGCTCCGGTGCGGACGACCACGCCCGGACGGCACCCTGTGCAACGCGCGGCTCAGGGTGAAGCAGCAACGCGACTGCGCCGGGCACATGTACTTCTGCATCCCCGCGGCCCAGGGCGGATGCAGCGGACTCGGCCGCCGGGGCGACAAGGTGGACGAGTTCATCACCGAGGCCGTGTTGGCGAAGCTGGAACAGCGGCAGGCCGTCGCCGCCGATCTGGGACCGTGGACCGGCCAGCCCGAGTTGGACCGGGTCACCACGAAGATCGGAGTTCTGCGGTCGCAGTGGCAGGCCGACCAGATCTCAGACGGCCTGTTCTTCACGACCGTCCGGGAGCTGGAGGAGCGTGCCCGCGAACTGACCCGGGACCGCAACCGCCACGAGGCTGCCGCCAGCAGAGCCCGGATGGACATCACGGACGTCCGCCGCCGGTGGGAGGCCGACGAGATCGACCTGTCCCAGAAGCGCGCCTACGTCCGCGAGGCCCTGCACGCCGTGATCGTGCATCCGGCCGGCAAGGGACGCGGCGCCCGGGGCACGTTCAACCCGGACCTGCTGGAGCCGATCTGGCGGGAGTAGCTCCCGGTCAGTTCGCCACTGGTCGATCCGCCGCCGATCAGCGGCGGTCAGCTCGCCGCCGGTCAGCCTGCCGCCTGTGAGGCCGGGTCCGCCGGCCCGTCCTCACCTTCGTCGGCCGTGTTGTGGCGGTCGAAGCGGAGCCGATGGGTCCAGCGCCCACGCCTGCCCGCGAGCAGCCCGGGACGCCATGCCTCCCCGATCTCCACGGCCATGGCGTCGAGTGCAGCCTGTTGCCCAGCCATGAACGCCATCGCCTCACCGGGGGTCACCACTCCCCGTCCGGTCATCAGCAGCGGTTCCGCCAGCAGCAGCGGAACCGGGTCAAGCGCGAGCAGTGCGATCAGCGCGCGGCGGTAGTCGCTGACGAGTAACGGCGGATCGCCCTCCGGCAGTTCGTCGTACTCGGCATCCTGTTCGAGCAGGTCCATCACGTACGCCCGGTAGGCCGCCGCGACGGTCCGCTCAGCGCCATCCGGGAGTCCAACCTGCATCACGGATGGCGTGGTTTCCGTCATGACGTACACCCCTGACCAGCAGTGAGGGTGAGGGCCGAGCGGTCGAGGCAGAACGACAGCGGCGCCACCGCGTAGTCACCGAGGCCGACCCGGCGAGCGTGCGCATCGGCCGCGTGCGCGTTCTCGAAGACGACCATGACGGCCTTCACAGCGCGGCCGGGGCCGTCGAAGACGACTAGGCCGTAGAGCGGCGGTGGTTGATCGGCAGCGAGACAGGTCATGGTCTGCCTTCCTTCGCCGGCAGGCGAGGCATGCGGCGTGGCCCGGTGCCGGACGAGGACTCAGGTCGACTCGCCCGGCACCGGAGACGGCGCGGCACGGTCCGCCGGCGAGCGGGTCGTGTGTGGCCCGGGATGGGCACCCGCTCGGAGGTTCGCCGTGCCGCGGTGAAGGCAGAATGCCGCGTGCGCCCCGCCCTGATCCATGGCGAGAAACCATGGCGACTCGCCATGGGCACACCAGCGATGCTCCGCCTACGGTCGAACCGGACTGACGCAGTCCCGCGGGGTGCACGTCTTTCAGGACGTGGACACAAACCAAAAATCGAGCACGGCGGCAGCCCCAGGCGCGGGTCCCATCGGGGCACGGGGAAGATCCCCATTCACAGAGATACGGGCCATAGCCCGCGCCACCCAGACGAGTAGCCGCAACCACTCCGCAGCAGCCCGGTGCAGGGTTCCGGGCTGTCTGCCTGTGGTTGCGCAGTCCTTCCGTTCGCACGGAAGGAGACCCGGTCCGTGGACCAGGTGGACGCTCGTGAATGGGGACGCCGCCAGGCGGCACGCTCGCCGCAGTGGTCGGAGGCAAAGTGGCGCCGCGTCTCACTCATCCTCGGAGTGCGATTCCTCCCCGAGGCCGATGAGGACACCGCCCAGCTCGCCCCGTCGAGGATCGACGCGGAGGCAACCGCCGCGCAGACGCGGGATGCGGCGAACCTGCGTGACGCCGCATGACCGGCGACGGCTACCCCACCCTCACCCCCGCCATGCGGGAGGTCCTGACCCACGCGAACGGCCCGGACTTCGCCCGCTGGACCGCGATCGCCAAGGGCGTGCACGGCTGCGCCCGTCCGGTACGCCTCATCGGTGACGCGCTCACCGTCCACACGGGAACCGGCGAGGTCATCGACCGGTATTCGACGACGGACGAGCCCACCGGCTATCTGCTCACCGCATGCGGGAACCGGCGGGCCGCCGTCTGCCCCGCCTGCTCCCGGATCTACCAGGCCGACACCTTCCACCTGATCCGCGCCGGTCTCATCGGTGGGAAGGGCGTGCCCGAATCCGTCCGTCTGCATCCCCGCCTGTTCGTCACGCTCACCGCGCCTTCCTTCGGCCCGGTGCATGCCCGCCGGGAACGGAACGGCCGGCTACTCCCCTGCCGCCCCCGAAGGCAGCGACCGGCCTGCGCGCACAGCCGCCCGCAGTGGTGCGACGAGCGGCACGAGCCCGGTGACCCGCTGATCGGACAGCCCCTGTGCGCCGACTGCTTCGACTATGACGGCGCCGTGCTGTGGAACGCCCACGTCGGCCTGCTCTGGCAACGGTTCACGATCTACCTGCGCCGCCGGCTGGCCGACCAGGCGGGCATCAGCCGCACCCGCCTCTCCCGGGAACTACGGGTGTCGTTCGCGAAGGTCGCCGAGTTCCAGGCCCGCGGGCTGGTCCACCTGCACGCCCTCATCCGTCTCGACGGGCCGGACGGCGGATCGGAGCTGCCTCCAGGATGGGCGACCCTGGCCGTACTCGACGAGGCCGTCCGCCGAGCCGCCGCAGAAGTCCGGCTATCCGTCCCGGGCGGGCCCGACGACGCCGAACCCGGCCGGACACTGCGATGGGGAGACCAGCTCGACACCCGCGCCGTTCTGACCACCGCATCCGACGACTGGACGGCAGACGAGAAGGTCGCCGGCTACATCGCGAAGTACGCGACGAAAGGCGCCGAGGTCAGCGGGACCGTGCACCACCGCATCCGGGCCGCCGCCGACATCGAGCGCCTGGACGTCACCAACCACGCCCGGTCGATGATCCAAGCCTGTTGGAGGCTCGGCGGGATTCCGGAACACTCCGACCTGAACCTTCGCCGCTGGGCGCACATGCTCGGGTTCCGCGGACACTTCGGCACCCGGAGCCGGAGGTACTCCACGACCCTGGGCGCACTGCGCGGAGCACGGTCCGCGGAACGCGCCGAGAACGCCCGCGCACTTCGAGGTCTCCCCGCCCCAGGCGACGAGCAGACCGTGAAGGTCGGCCGGTGGCGATACGCCGGCAGCGGCTACACCCTGGGACAGGCCCTCATCGCCGGAGTCGACACGCCGGAGGATCTCGCCGGTTAGAACCTTCTCTACTTGGTCAAGCCCGGCCTTCGGCCGGGAGTCCGCTGGTGGGAACGCCGCGCGGCCGCCTGTGCGCGGCCCTGGAGGGCCGTGCTCGCCGGGCGCGTCGTTCCCACCAGCGCCAACAGCCACAGTCCGGACACGCTGCGCATAGAATCGGGCACTCCGGTGTTGGTCCGCATCCGTCGTGCGGAGGCCGAATGAGCCAGAACGGGCCGACCCGCGCTCAGGAGACGCCCGCCGCCTTCTGGACCCGGGCGGACGTACGTGAAGCACTGCGCGCCCGGGACATGGCAACGTTCTTTCTGCTCTACAGCAAGCACGCGAACGCCAGCCAGACCGCGATCGGCCAACGAGTCGGCATCGCCCAGCCCGACATCAGCAAGATCGTGCGACGCAAACGGCGCGTCGAGGAACAGCAGGTCTTCACCCGCATCGCGGACGGCCTCGACATGCCAACGGACGCCCGCCGGCTACTCGGCGTCTCCGGCGAAGGCGGACCGGAAGGAAGTCAGCCTGTCGGGCCTCTCGGAACACCGACGAGCCCCGTCGATCCGCCGCGCCGGGTCAACCCCGCTGCCGTCGACGCGCTTCACGGCACGCTCGCCCAGTACGCCCGACTGGACAACATGATGGGCCCACGCCACCTCATGGCCACGGCCGCCGTCCAGCTCGATTTCATCGGCCGCCTGTTGGCCGTGGCAGACGGACCCACCCGGACCCGCGTCCTCCAGGTCGGATCATCGTTCGCCGAGTTCGCCGGCTGGCTTCACCAGGATGCAGGCGACGACCGCGTCGCCGCGCACTGGTCGGACCGAGCCCTGGAGTGGGCGACCGAAGCCGACGACACCCTGATGATCTCCTACGTCCTGACCCGCAAGAGCCACCACGCCGCCGCCCGCCGGGACCGACGAGCAACCCTCGGACTCGCCCAGGCCGCACTACGCCGCTCCGAGACCATCAGCCCCCGCACACGAGCCCTGGCCTACCGGCAGATCGCCCGTGGCCACGCCCTTGCAGGAGACGCCACCGCCTGCTCCCACGCGCTCGACGAGGCCCGCCACAACGCCGCCGTCACCGACGACCTCGGCGAGGCCGAACGCACCCTGACCGGCTACTGCACTCCGGCGTACGTCGAGCTGGAGGCCGCCGACTGCTGGCTCATCCTCGGTCGGACCCGCGAGGCAATCACGGCCTACGAGGACTGCCTGACCGATTGGCCCGCCGAGTTCGAGCGTGACCGCGGCCTGCATCTCGCCCGACTCGCCAACGCCTACGCAGCCCACCGTGAACCCACCCGCGCCTGTGCCATCGCGACGGAGGCAATCCCGATCGTCGCCGACACAGGTTCCGCCCGAGCCGCCGACGAGCTGCACCGACTACCCGGCTGGCTCGGCCGCTGGCGGAAGACCGACGAGGTCCGCACACTGGCCGAAGCACTCACGACCTTGCCACCGGCTACCCGCGCCGACGGACGACCGTAGGCTGATCACGTGGACTCTCTCGTCACTACGGCCACCACCGAGGATGTGCGAGCACTCGGCGCCCGAATCGCCGTCCTCCCAGTCGGAAGCTTCGAGCAACACGGCGACTTCCTGCCGCTGACGACGGACACCCTCATCGCGTCGGCCATCGCGCGCCGCATCGCCGACGACTATGACCTTCTCCTGCTCCCGCCGATCACGTTCTCCTGCTCCCACGAGCACGCCGCCTACCCCGGCACGGTGAGTATCAGCGCCCGCACCCTCATTGCCCTGATCGACGACATTGCAACGTCCCTAAGCGCCTCTCGGGTAGACCGGCTAGTCATCGCGAACGGACACGGCGGCAACTACGTGCTCTCCAACATCGTTCAGGAAGCGAACATCGGCGGGCCGCGGATGGCCCTGTTCCCCGGCAAGGCCGACTGGACTCGGGCCCGTGAAGCCGCAGGTCTGGAGACCAACCATTCGGAAGACATGCACGCTGGAGAACTTGAGGTCTCCGTTCTCCTGCACGCCGCACCCGAACAGGTTAGAGAGGTCTATAAAACCGGCGACCACTCGGCGGGCGAGCGCCCACACCTACTCGTGGCAGGGATGCCCGCCTACACGCCGACTGGCGTAATCGGTCGACCTTCACTCGCTACTGCCACCAAGGGACGCTCCCTACTAACCAATCTCAGCAATGCATTCAAATCTCATCTTGACCTACTTAAGTAATCACATTCTTTACACGGATCAGCGGTGGCCACACCGCCGCAAACCAAAGATCCGAGCTATTCAGGCACGCAAAGAGATCATGCAAGGACACGGGGGCAGCGTGCTCAACACGCAGAATATCAACGAGATTCAATCCAAAGAAGATGGCGTTAATACTTTGTGCGCCGCACACGTCGCACATTCACGCTCACAGAAGGCCCAGGCCGCCCAAGGCGGAGTAGCCGCATTCCTTGCTCTCGGATCCCTCGCTTCCGCGGCAGCCCATTCACTAGCGCCATGGCTTGCCATTGCGAGCTTTACCTGGATCGGAATCGTTGAACTTTGGCTGTCGCGATATAGTAAAAAATGGACCAATCTCGCGACGCGCATGCAGGAGCGATTCGACCGAGATCTTTTTCAACTTCCATGGACAGCAGATCTCGGAAACCGCCCGACAGACGGCGAGGTTGCGCGGCTATCGAGTCTATTTAAAGGTGACCGTCAAAGCAAAGTTGACTGGTATGTGAATGTGCGAGACCTTCCACTACCGTACGCGATCCTAATCTGCCAGCGAGAAAACTTGGTCTGGGATGAATTGAACCGAAGTCGCTGGGCATCAATGCTTTGGCGGTTGACGCTTGCTTGGTGTGCGGGAGGGGTAGCGGTAGCTCTCGCGGAAAACTGGACTACCTTTCACCTTCTCGCCCGGTGGTTCGCGCCATCGACTGCAGCTTTGTGGCTTTGCATCCGAAGCGCGTACAAGCACAACGATATCGCCTCGACAAAACAACGCTTGGCACTATCGGTAAGCGACAAAATCAGCGAACAGTTTCCAGATCCGCCAAGCCCCGAGCAAAGCAGAGTCCTGATGACGTACTGCGAAACAGTCCAGCGCCGAATATTCTCACTGAGAGATCACCCTGAGCGGGTACCGCAAAAGATCTACTGGAAGTCGAGAAGTCAGGATGAAACTGCTGCCCGAGCAGACTCCGAACAACTTAGAACACGTCTACTCGATCTATAGCCGGCAGCAAGAGAAGTCAAATTATCCTGTATAGGTTGGGAAGTCGGGCCCAAGCATGATCTTCCAGGTTGAAAAAGCTGTAGCATTCCTTCCATCTCGTGCGGCGTCGAGCGCACGTCGCGCCCGGGTCGCAGCTAGTTCCACCTTGGAAATCGCAATCCCACGGTAGGTCTCAGTGCTGCACGGATGTATGCGTCCGAGCGCAGCACCGGCGGGATCATTCATTGCCGCCAACCTGCAGCTTGCAAGGTATTCTAGGCAAGTTACAAGATCCCAATAGTTCAACAGCGGCTTGTGGTCATCGGCCCATTTTGCTGCACGCATCTCTAGATAGAAACTGCTAATCGGCACATTATTGTAGTATTTCCACGCCTTCAGGAGGCGCGCAAAGCTTTTCGCCCCATCGACTCTCGCATTTACCTCGTTTACATACTCGAGATGATTGCTGGGGCTCGATTTCATCCAGCCACCAGTCGAAGGGTCAGGAATATCAAAAGCATCGTAACCGTTAATCACTGAGCTGTAGTAAGCCGGGACAATCTCCATCTTTCCGCCGTCGTCAGAGAATGTGATTTTTACGGCCGGACGACTCACTCTGACAGAGCTTCTCGGGAAAGATACTTTGAGTGAATTACGCACGATCTCCAAGGCGCGATCCGCGGATGGTCTAGGCAGCTTCAGCCACAGAAAGTAGTCGCCGTCGCAGTGGCCTCTGACTGCCGTTCCATGCCGAAGTGATCCCGTCTCTCTCATGGAAACAGCATCCAGCCGGGAAAGAAGGCATCTCTCGACGGAGCCTCTGTGGCGCCGTGCATTATCCCGTTCAGTCTGGCTCGGCGTCTTCGCCGCAAGGTAGATGGAAAATGCGGCGTCAGGAGTAGTGGGCATGCGTCGTCAAATCCGATCGAGAGCGCGATTGATAGCAGCCTCGGGAAATCGCAAAAAGTTGCGCCCCCAAGAACACGAACAATTTTAGGTCGCGCTTGCCGATTTTCACCCGATATTTCACGCCGACGGCATTATCAGGACTATCGCAAGCCAGATTGCGACCTGGTTAGTGACCGGAGCCCACAAAGTTGGGCTCCGGTATCCAGAGAGCGAGCATGGAATTTATCCTCTGCGCTCGTATTCTCCGTCGGTCCAAGGCCCTAAGCCGGACGAGGTGTCAGAGGTCGCCCGCATCCCTCGGTCGGCCTCCGCCCTTCGGACGGTACTGGCCTGACGTAAGAGCTGGAATTCCCCGACCTAGCTGTCTTCACCAACGCAGTCACCTCCTGTCCGAGCCCTGGGCACCGAACCGATGGAGGCGATCAGCCACGCTGGGCAGACCTCTTCCTGTAAAGTCTCGTAGGCATCGCCAAATGCAGACGGGACCCCGGTGGGCGCCAACCTCGGCGCTCCGCCGGGGTCTTGTCACGCTCTGGACACAGAGTACACGACGAAGCAGCAGAGTCACACGGCTGTAGTTTGTCCACAGCTTGTGCCTCGTAATCCACAGAGGCCCCACAAGTTGTGGTCCGCTTATCCACAGGCACTCCAGCCTATGATCATCGACTCGCGAAATCGTTACAGCGAGTTACCGAATGATCATCATGTGTCGAGGCGCCGGAATCTCGGTGGCCGAGCATGGAGCCGGCGGCCCTGCAGACGTCAAGTACCCATTCCCGGGCCGGGCGCCGGATGATCTGACGGGGTACCGACCGCGTCAAGGGCGCCCTCCGGGCGGTCCTACGGACTGGCTACGCCACCCTTGACCCGACCGGTGCCCCGCGCAGACGAAGGCGCTGACCGGGAAAGGGAGGAAGAAACGGGAGGCACCGCCAAGGCCAGCGCGGCGACGGCCCGGACGATCTGAGCATTTCGAGGCTGCCGCGTGCCGGAAGCGTCAGCGACCTGAACTGATCAAGCGGTCAGCCGAGGCAGCATCACCCGAGGCGACGGGACGGTCCGCACGCGCCCCGCGGATGCCGAGCCAGCCGACGACGGAGCCGATGGCGAGCGAAGCGACGGTCAGGACCAGGTGGACCGTGAAGAAGCCGGTCGGGCCGTCATCCCAGGAACGATCATCCTTCCACACGTTCCGAAGGAAATTTGGCCAGATGGCCCACGTCCAGACGCCGACAGCGATCAAGAACCAGGACGCACGCTTCGAGAGGGTCACCCCTCCAGCTTCGCACCCAGCCGACCGGACGAGCCGACCGAGACCCGTCACACAGCGTGGAGCTGGACACACCCGGCGGAGCCAGTACCTAGGTCATAGGTGAATGTTCTACAAGTTCGGCCAGATCGCCCACGTCCACACACCCACCGCGATCAGGAACCAGGACGCACGCTTCGACAGAGTCACCCCACCAGCCTCGCACCGGCCGCTAGCCATGGTCTCCGTGTGGGGCGCGAGTTCGGACACGTTGTCCACCATGATCTACTGCGTGTCGCCGGGCACCTCGACGGCGGTGTCGAACAGTGGATCCGCAGCCGAAACCGAGTGCGCGTGAGGCTGGACCTGTCCGCACTCGCTGGCCGCGTTCAGCGGCGAAGGGCGGTTTCCCGCTCGATGCGCGACAGCTTCTCGGGGTTGCGGACGGCATAGAGCCCGGTGATGAGGCCGTCGTCGATGCGTACCGCCACGACGCTGTCGATCTCGCCGTCGAGCCGGAGGATCAGCGCCGGGTAGCCGTTGACCTGTACCTGCTGCAGCGACATAACAGCGTCGATCCTGCCCAGCCCGGCGGCTAGCAGCCGGGCTACCTTGCCCGCTCCGACGACCGGGCGCAACACGGCCTGTTTGACCCCGCCGCCGTCACCCAGCAGGACGATGTCCGGGGCGAGGATGTCCAGCAGGTTCTGCAGATCGCCGGTCTCGACCGCCCGCTGGAACGCGTCGAGCGCGCCTCGGGTCTCGGCTGCGGAGACGACCGCACAAGGACGGCGCGCGGCGACATGCGCCCGCGCCCGGTGAGCGATCTGGCGGACCGTGGCCGGGCTCTTGTCGACGGCTGCCGCGATCTCGTCGTACCCGAAGTCGAATACCTCGCGCAGCACAAACACGGCCCGCTCGGTCGGCCGAAGCGTTTCCAGCACCAGCAGCATCGCCATGGAGACGCTGTCGGCCAACGCGACGTCCTCGGCCACGTCGGGCGCGGTCAGCAATGGCTCTGGCAGCCAGGGGCCGACGTAGGACTCCCTGCGCCGGCCAAGCGTGCGCAGTCGATTCAGCGCCTGACGAGTGGTGATCTGCACCAGGTACGCCCGCTGGTCCCGCACGGTGGCGAGATCGACGCCTGCCCAGCGCAGCCAGCTCTCCTGGAGGATGTCCTCCGCGTCCACGGCCGAGCCGAGCATCTCGTAGGCGACCGTGAACAGCAGGTTGCGGTGGGCGAGGAACACCCCGGTAGCGGGGTCTGGACAGGCGTCCTCCTTCATGGGCCTCACAGCGGCGGGCGTCATCGGCGAAGTACCGGCCATGGATAACTCCTATTCACGCGCGGCTGGACCATCCATGAGACGCCAGACCCCGCCGGTTTGTGACACCCAGGCAGCCCTTCCGCCGTCGGCTGCCCCGTCACGCGACGACGGGACGGCAGCGTGGACAGCGGGGCCGGATATCGCCGATGGACGTCCGACTGGGCCGGTCGCGACCGCGGCCGATGGCGGCTGATCCGCCAATCGCGAGCCGACGGTCGGAGTGATATGTGGTCCAGGTCATAAGGCCACGTCGTCACGGGGGCTGGGGTCGCTGGCATCTGGTGTTCGTCCAGTGCGGCAGCACGCAACACCACGAGTGAGGACGACATCATGGACGCCCGATTCAACATGTTCGGCAACGAGCTCGCCACCAGGTTCGGCAAGCGGTTCGCGAGCGCCAGCCTGGTGATCCACCAGTCGTCGCTGCCAAAGCCCACCCAGGAGCTGGTGTCGCTGCGGGCCAGCCAGATCAACGGCTGCGGCTTCTGCGTCGACATGCACACCAAGGAGGCCGCGGCTGCCGGTGAGACCTCCACCCGACTCAACCTGGTCGCCGCCTGGCGCGAGGCAGACGTATTCACCGAGGCCGAGCGAGCCGCGCTGGCACTCGCCGAAGAGGGAACCCGGCTCGCCGACGCCCACCTCGGCGTATCCGACGAGACCTGGGCCCAGATCCGCAAGCACTACGACGACGACCAGATCGCGGCCCTCGTCTGCCTCCTCGGCCTGATCAACGCGGCCAACCGGATGAACGTGATCGTGCGCAACCCAGCGGGTGGCTACGAACCCGGCATGGCCGCCAGCTTCGCGAGCTGACCGGGGGTGCCCCGGCCGGGGTTCATCCCCCGGCCGGGCCGCCGCGCCCAGTGGCTACGACACCCGACCAGTACCTAGGTCATAGGGAATGTTCTACAAATTCGGCCAGATCGCCCACGTCCACACACCCACCGCGATCAGAAACCAGGACGCACGCTTCGACAGAGTCACCCGTCCAGCTTGCACCCGGAACCACGCGCAGCTCAGGTGAGCAACGTCCTAAGCTCCTCCGCCTCGATGCCCGCCTGACGCAGAACAGAGGCGAGGGTTCCTGTCGCCAGCTCCCGGTGAAGCGGGACGATCACGACCCGGGCGTTCTCCTTGTGCCGCAGCTTGCAGTGCGAGCCACGCGTGGCGACCTCCTCGAAGTCGGCACGCCCCAGAGCCTTCACCACCTTCGCCCCGGAGACCCGAGGCAGCGCGGGTGTCACGCCGAGAGGCGGATGTCCAGCGGAGCGACGATGGGACCGTCCGCGGTGGTGACGGGGAACGGCTGGTCCTCGAAGTACAGCTCCAGCGCCTCGCGAAGATTCGCCAGCGACTCCTCGACGCTGGTTCCCTGGCTGGTCACTTCGACCTCCAGAGCCCGCGCCACGTACCAGTCGCCCTCGTGCGTGACGACAGCCGTCAGCCGCGCCGCTCGCTCCATGGAGATCAGCCTAGCCGTCCCTGCCACACCTGGCGAAGCGCTCACCGCCACCTCCTCGACATGATCAACCAGTCCCCTGTCGACCATACGAGCAGAAACGATCTCCAATGGCCCGAGTACACACGAGAGACACAAGGCCACCCCCGACTCGCTGGAGTACCTAGGTCATAAGTGAATGTTCTACAAATTCGGCCAGATCGTTCACATTCACGGTTAGCCGCGATCAGGAACCAGGCTGACGCGCTTCCAGCGTGTCCACAGAAATCGACTTGATCCTCTCGCTGTGTCAGGTTCTACCGTCGCACGCATGCACCCGCCTGCCGAGACATGGACAATCGGGCAACTCGCGAGCTCCGTCGGAGTCAGCGTGCGTTCGCTGCGCCACTACGACGCCATCGGGCTCGTGCGTGCCACGCGCACGGCGAGCGGTCACCGCCGTTACCGGCCGAGCGACGCGGTCCGCGTCCGGCATGTCCTCGCGCTCCAGATGGTCGGCCTCTCGCTCGCCGAAGTCGGCGAGGTCATCGACGGCGACGACGCCCTGCTGGCCGCCCTGATCCGCGTCCGACGTCGCGAACTCGACGACCGGATTGCCGATCTCGAGCTGGCTCGCCGCCGGATCAGAACAGCCGAACACGCTGACAACGACAGCGTTCTCACCGCACTGGAGGAGATCATGACTGGTTCCACCTTCACGCCGGAGCAGCTCCAGCGACTCAAGGCTCGCCACTCGAGCACCGCGTTGGCGGACTGGACGGGACGGGCGCGTGAACTGGACACCACGGTCCGCACGCTGGTCGAGACAGGTGCCGCCCTGACGAGCGATGAGGCGAAGGATGCTGTCCGGCAGTGGCACCGGCTGCTTGGTGAGATGGCGGCGGGCGACCCGGACGTCCAGGCCGCGATCGTCGCCAAACTTGACCGTCGTGGCGCCGAGGCCGCCACGCATGGAGCGATCAGCGAACGGGCCTGGTCCTACCTCCGTCTGCTCCCAATGCCGTGACCGCCGCGCGTAACGCCCGAATCAGCCTCGACGGAGAACCTCTCGACCAGGCCACCGACCACCCTGTCCCAGGTGCCGCCGAGCGCCTTGTCCAGCGCGCGGATCTGGTCGGCGGCGCGCTTCACCTTCCTGTCCGCACGCATGCGGTCAAGGTGGCGGCTGGCCTCGGCCAGCAGCGGGTGCCCCGCCGCGAGCCCGAACGGGACGAACCGTTCGCCGTCCAGCTCGACGCGGCCGTCGAGGGCGAGCTCGGCGATCAGCGCGCCGCTCATCCCGACTGTCACCGCCGCGCGGGACGAGTTGACCGGCTTCCCCTTCTCCGGGTCCAGTGCGAGTAGCAGCAGTTCCTCCGCGAGCAGCACGCCGGCCTCCTCCCCGCCGAGACCGCGGACCACGCGACGCCGACAGCGGTCGGCCGATGGGCACGCGAGCCGCGCCGCGCGAGGTGTCTCGACGTGACATGTCTGTCCTGCCAGCTCCGGGCCTACCCAGCCGCCGGCGTTTCGATCGCGCACCGGGGAGCGGACACGGAGCGGACATGCTGGCGCAGCCCGGCGGAACCGCTACCGTAACCGTCCATGCTCGCCGTGTTCGGGTCGCCGGGTCGATATGTCCAGGGTCGGGATGCCACCGCCGCGCTCGGGCCGGAGATGGCCCGCCTCGGCCTGACCGGCCCGGCGGTCATCGTGACGAGCGGGGCCCCGCTGCGCCTGCTCGAGGACACCTGGCGGACGAGCCTGGACGGCGCGGGCATCCCCTACTCCGTGCACCTGTTCGGCGGCGAGTGCAGCGACCAGGAGATCGACCGGGTCGTCTCGGCGGCGCGTGACCCGGAGGCGACGGTGATCGTCGGTGCCGGTGGCGGGAAGGTGCTCGACACCGCCCGCGCGGCGGCCGCCGCGCTCGACCTGCCGGTGGTGACCTGCCCGACGACCGCGTCCAGCGACGCGCCGTGCAGCGCGTTGTCCGTCGTGTACTCCCAGGACGGGACGTTCGAGCGGTACCTGTTCTACCCGCGCAACCCGGATCTGGTCCTGGTCGACACCACCGCGGTCGCCGCGGCGCCGGCCCGCCTGCTGGTCGCCGGGATCGGCGACGCGCTCGCCACCTGGTACGAGGCCCGTACCGTCGGCGAGGCCCGGCGGGCCAACCAGCTCGACGGCGCGCAGACGGCGACGGCCGGCGCGCTGGCCGAGTTGTGCCGACGCATCCTGTTCGACGACGCGGCGGCGGCGATCCGCGCGGTGCGCGCCGGCGCGGTGACACCGGCCCTGGAGCGGGTCGTCGAGGCGAACACGCTGCTGTCGGGGCTGGGCTTCGAGTCGGGTGGGCTGGCCGTGGCGCACTCGGTGCACAACGGCCTGACCGTGGCCGCGGAGACCCACCGGTATCTGCACGGCGAGAAGGTCGCGTTCGGGCTGATCGTCCAGCTCGTGGTCGAGGGACGGCCGGAGGAGGAGCTGGCCGAGGTGCTCGCGTTCTGCGGCGGGGTGGGGCTGCCGCGCACACTCGCCCAGGTGGGGCTGGCGGATCCGCCGATCGAGCTGCTGCGCGGCATCGCCGTCCGGGCGCTCGCCGACGGGGAGACGGCCCACAACGAGCCCTTCGACCTCGACCCGCCGATGATCGTCGACGCGATCCTGGCAGCCGACGCCGCCGGTCGGGCCAGCCGCTGACCCGAGTGTCACCGCGGTGGCCGGCCCGCCGACGAGAGCCGTCACGTCCATGCGGCTGTAACGACGGCGCGGGCCGTCACCGCGTGGCGCGGGCCGTCGCGAGGTCGTGGACGAAGCTCAGCTTGTCCAGCACGGTGGACGTCAGGACGAACGGGTAGAGATCATCGAAGCCCATGCTGCGGTTGACCGCGTTGAGGGCGTAGGTGAGCGGGAGCCACTGGGCCGCGATCTCGTCGAAGCCGGCCGTGGCACGGCGGGCGGCGGGCGGCAGGGGCGCCGGGCGGGCGACGAAGCGTTCCAGGTCGACACCGAAGCGCCTCGGGTCCGGGCCGTCGGTGCGCAGGCCGTACTCGGCGGCGGTCTGCAGGGTGTCCATGATGTGCAGGTAGTGGGCGAAGGTCTCGGCCCAGTCCTCCCACGGGTGCATCGTGGCGTAGGCGCTGACGTACCGCTCGCTCCAGGCCCCCGGCGCCCCCTCCTTGTAGTGGCGTTCGAGGGATTCATCGTAGTCGGCGCGATCGTCGCCGAAGAGCTGGCGGAATCGTCCGGTCACGGCCGGTTCTGCCCCGACGAGCCTGGGCCAGTAGTAGTGGCCCGTCTCGTGCCGGAAGTGGCCGAGCAGCGTCCGGTACGGCTCGCCGAGGCGCGCGCGGATGCTCTCCCGGTGCGCGTCGTCGGATTCGGCGAGATCCAGGGTGATCACCCCGTCGCCGTGGCCCGTCACGACGTTCTCGTAGGTGCTGCTGAGTAGGTCGAACGCCAGCCCCCCGTGGGGGTCGTCGGC
The DNA here is from genome assembly GCF_023242985.1 of Frankia sp. Mgl5. Lineage (NCBI taxonomy): Bacteria > Bacillati > Actinomycetota > Actinomycetes > Frankiales > Frankiaceae > Frankia > Frankia sp. Mgl5. The sequence continues at coordinate 137,392 of NZ_JALKFY010000004.1, forward strand.
GTAGGAGACGACCGGCAGCCCGAGGTCGAGGAGCTGGAAGACCAGACGTCGCTTGGCCGCCTCCGCTCGCACGAACAGCTCGGCGGCGGACGTGTCCGCGTCGTTGGGGCGGGTGCGGGTGAGCCGGCAGGAGGCGCACAGTTGCCCGGGTGGCGGGCCGGCCGCGCCGGGGGCAAGCTCGACGAGCCAGTTGCAGCCGGTGAGTTCCATGTTGCCGCACCGCCGGTACCGTGGCTGCTGTGGCCCGGCCGGGACGGACCGGTCTCCTCCCGGGGTCCCGGCTCCGGGGGGCCCGGCGGGCGCGGTGATCTCGGCGGCGAGAGCCGCCGCCTCGTCGGCCACCGCTAGCCGCTCCCGGAACAGTCCGTCGCCGGCGTCGACGAGGGTGATCAGGCGTCGCGCGGATGGTGCCACTCCCAGCGCCGACCCGCAGCGCAGACACGTCGAGTTCTCGAAGAACACAAGCTGGCCACAGTAGGCACAACCGAAAGCCAGCATGAGTGATCCGTTTCGAGAGGAGTCCGCGCGGTCTGGTGATCCCGCCATCCACTACCCGACCCACGCGGTGGGAACCGCCCGCGGGGCCGGCTACCAGGCGAGATCACCGGCGGCACGACAGCATGTGACGGCGGCGCGACACAGGTCACGGACGACCCCATAGCGGAACAATCGCAAGGGGCGGCTATCCTTGACAACAACATTTGGATCCTCTACGGAGGCCGACCAGAGGAGGTGGCCGCTGTGAGTCCTGGCGGGTGCTCCAGTAACAGCCGCTTCCTGCTGGTGGACGCCGGCTGACGATCGGTCCGCGGCGGATGGTTCCGTCGGCGCGGCCGCCCCTCCTCATGGCGGCCGGCACGGCCAGTCAGTCCAGCCCGCGTCCATGACGCCCGGGGTCAGGTGATCTCCCGGGTTCCTTTCCGGCAGGTGCGGTCGATCAGCGACGTGTCGACCCGGGCCGCGATGGGATTTCTCCCGCGCAGCCTGCTCTGAAGTGCGTATCGGCTCCGTCCGTTCGCGACGGCCGAGCGCGGAGGGGACCTCCTATGAGCATCAACACCGCCAGCCGTCTCGCGGCACGCCGGGGAACCAGATCGGACCGGCTCGACATCCCGGTCGCCGGCCGATCTCCACTGATCGCGGGCCGGGTGGACCGCGAGACGATCAGCCGCGGCGCCGAGACCATCGCGCGCTTCCTCGGTACCGGCCGCTACCTGGCCATCCAGACCTGTGTGGTGATCGTCTGGATCGCGCTCAACATCGCATTGCCGCTCATGCGCTGGGATCCCTACCCGTTCATTCTGCTGAACCTGGCGTTCTCGACCCAGGCGGCCTACGCCGCCCCGCTGATCCTCCTCGCGCAGAACCGGCAGGACGACCGGGACCGCGCCTCGCTCGCGGAGGACCGGGCGGCGGCCATCCGGATGCGTGAGGACACCGAGTTCCTGACCCGCGAGGTGGCGGCGCTGCGCCTCGCCCAGAGCGACGCCGCCACACGGCAGTACGTGCGCGGTGAGCTGACGAACCAGCTCGAGTCACTGCGTGGTGACATCGAGGCGTTGCTCCGCATGGTGCTCCAGCCCACGGCACCGGCGGCGCACCCCCTCGCGGCCACCCCGAACGGGTCGGCGCAGCGCCCCGCGCGCGGCGGCGTGGCCTGGCCGTCCGTACCCGGTACGTCAACAGTCGCGACACTGACAGTGGACGAGCCCGCACACACGCACCCGACGGCGTCGGCGGATGCGCCGGCGGATCACGCGGGTCAGGACACCGCGACCGTCCCGGAGCCGGCTCTGGTCGTCGTCCCGGCACCGGGCGCGCTCTCCCCGGACGGGGCAGCCACACAGGGCCATCTTCTCGTCCCGGCGCGAAGTGGTTCGCGGGCCGGACGAAAGGTACCCATCCGACCGACGCGAGCACGAATCCGAGACACGTGACACGACAAACTCACCGGATGAAGATCGACCGGTAACGTTCGGTAGGTGCATGCCGGCCGGACGCGTCGACCCCGACCCGGCCCGCTCGAGCGCCGCACCGATGAGGACGCTCGGGAGGGTCTCACCCCGCCCGACCCGCACCACCCCGATCCGCGACGTACCGATCCGCCCGAGCGTTTCCGCCGGGTGGTGGGCGCCGCGGTGGGGCTGGCCTCGGCCCTGGTCCTCGTTCTGGGCACCGCACCACCGTCAGCTGCCATGGCCGGGGCCGATCCGCTGCCTGCCGGGAGGCCGCCCGCCCACCCGCTGACCGCCGGCACGCTCCCGGCCGGTGCCCTCGCCGTCGAGCCGCTCGCCGCGGCCTCGGCGGCGACCGGGGCGTCCGGGACGGCGTCCGCCGGTACGACATCGTCCACCGCGGACGAGGCCAGCCCGGCGAGCGCCGGCGGAACGGCGGCGGGCACGTCCGCCGGTACTACCAGCACAGCAGGCACAACTGGCACGGCGGGCGCCACCGGCCGGGCGGACACCACGGAGGCCACAGGCGCCACGGAGACCGCCGTGCCGCCGCCGGCCGGCATCACCGCCGAGGCGTGGCTCGTCGCGGACGCCGGCAGCGGCGCGATCCTCGCGGCGCACAACGCGCACCTCCCGGACCTGCCGGCGAGCACGATGAAGATGCTCACCGCGCTGACCGTGCTCCCCGGGCTCCCGCCAGACCGTGAGGTGACTATCAGCGACCAGGCCGCCCAGGTGGACGGCACCCGGGTCGGGCTCGTCCCCGGCGTCCGCTACACCGTGCGCGACCTCGCGACGGCGATGCTGATCGCGAGCGGCAACGACGCCACGGTCGCGCTGGTGGAGGCGGCCGGCGGCCGGAAGGCCGTACTGGACCGGATGAACCGGCTCGCGGCCTCGCTCGGCGCGTCGGAGACCGTCGCGGGCGATCCCACCGGCCTCGACGCCCCCGGTCAGCACACGACGGCCCACGACCTGGCGGTGATCGGGCGGGCAGCGCTCAACGACCCCATCGTGCGCGGCTACCTGACCATCCCGCGTGCATCGCTGCCGGGCCGCGGCGACGAACGCTTCGAGATCGCGAACCACAACACCCTCATCGGCAGTTACGAGGGCACCATCGGCATCAAGAACGGCTACACGGTCGCCGCCGGGGCGACGTTCGTCGGCGCGGCGACCAGGAACGACCGGACGCTCATCGTCTCGCTACTGCGCACGGCGCCGGCTTACGGGACGGACGCGCGGGCGCTGCTCGACTGGGGCTTCGCGCACGCGGCCGACGTCCGCCCGGTGGGTCGGCTCGCCGGGCCCTCCGACGTGACACCAGGCGACCCGACCACCGCCGGTGGGGCCGTGGCCCCCGGCGCCGCACCGGGTGGCACCGGCGAGCGCGCCGGGCGCTCCGACAGCCACGGCGCCGGACAGGACGGCGGCAGCCCACCCGGGCGGGCCACCACCGGCGACGCCGGAGGCGTGGGCGCCGTCACCTGGACGGCCCTCGCCGTCACGGTCGTCGTGACGGCCCTCACCGTGTTCGGGCGGGTCCGTCGCCGGCGCGGCGTGGCCGGGAGGGCCACCGGGCGCACCACCCGCTCCGGCAGCGGCAGCGCGGGCCGGTGGGATGCAGCGGGCCTCGGGCAGTCCGGCGGACGGCGCGGACGCTCCACGGCCCCAGGAGGAGTTCCGGGGAGAAGAGGCCACCGAAGAGGCACCGACAGGACGCGGCGGGACGGCGCGGCGGCGCGGGCCCGCCGGGAGCGGCAGAACGTCGTCGAGGAGTACCAGGCGACCCGCTCCGCCGCGTCGGCTCCCCGGCCGCGCGCCGGCGCCGACGGCCAGCGCCACCTCGTTGGTCTGCCCTCGCTGCACCCCGAACCGGGGCGGAGCCGGACCGACTCGTCCCGCACCGACACCCCACCGTTCGGCACGGCCCGCTCGCCCCGCCCCTGAGCCCGCTCAGTCCCCGAGCTCCCCCAGCCCTGAGGCCGCCTCGCTCTGAGGCCGCGTGGCCCCTGAGGCGTGGCGCGCCGGTCAGCGCCCGACCGGCGCCCGGTCCGCCGGGCGCTCCGCGCCGCGCCGCCAGGGCCATCGCGGTCGCCAGGAGCGGCCGTCCTCGCCGCCGTGGCCATCGTGATCGTCGTGGGTGCTCCGGTCGTCACGCCCGGATCGCGCGGACCGGACGGCCGGCGGCTCGACACGGGCAGCCGGCGGCTCGGGGGCAACGCGGTCCCCCTCCGGCCCGGGCCCGTCCGCCCCGGCAAGGTCGGGGCCCGCCGGGTCGGCCGGGGCGGTACCGGACGGGTGGACGTCCGACGCGTACGGTGCCGTCACCGCCCAGGCGGCGACGAACAGTATCCAGCGCATCACGATGTTGATCCAGATGAGCAGGCCGACCATGACCGCGAAGATGCCGTAGACCGGGTTGGACGTGGTCTGGCCGACCAGCCAGGTCCCGATCAGCTTGAGCAGCTCGATGCCCACCGCGCCCAGCGCGGCCGCGCGCAGCACCCGCTGCCGGTTGGTGCGCTCCGGCAACCGCCAGAAGATGTAGACGAACACGGCGGCGTCGATGGCGAGCGCGACCATGAGCGCGAGCAGCCCGGTGGCCCAGGCGGCGGCCGTGCTCCCCTCCAGCCCGACCCAGCGCAGGAACACCCCGGTCGCGGACGTCGCCAGGCTGGTGACGACGAGCGAGGCGAGCAGGGTCAGGCCGAGACCGGTGAGGATCGCGATGTCCCGCAGGCGCTGCACGATGAAGTTGCCGGTCTCCAGGCTCTGGTGCCAGACGAGCCGGATGCTGTCGCGCAGCGCCGAGACCCAGGCCAGCCCGGCCAGGAGGAGACCGGCGAGACCGATCAGACCGGCGCCGACCTTCGCATGGCCGATGGTCGAGACGTCCAGTTTGTCGGCCAGGCCGGGCAGATAGTCGTTGATCTGTTCGGTGAGCTTGGCCTGGGCGTCGGGATAGGCGTCCACGACGAACCCGGCGATCGAGAAGACCAGCGCCACGATCGGGAAGAAGGACAGGAAAGCGAAATATGTCGTGGACGCGGCGAGCCGGTCACCGCCGTCCGACGTATAGCGACCGTACGCGCGCACCGTGTGGTCGATGAACGGGCGACGGCGCCGCACCGCGCCCGCGGCGCCGCTCACCGTTCCCACGCCTGCCTTCACCGCTTCCCGTGGTCCTGTCACCTCGGTCTGCCACCCCCGCCCGCGAAGGGAAAATGACGCAACTGGCGCCAGGCGCAGTCATCGCCGCGTTCGTAGAGCCCGAAACCTGTCACCTCGAACTGCGCCCGATATTCGGCCAGCAACTCAAAGGCACGGTCCAGCGACTCCTCGTCGACATCGTGCGCGACCGTGACATGCGGGTGGTACGAGAAGCGCATGGGGCGGTCCAACGGACCAGACCGGACGGCCTTCTCCAGAAGTTCGCAGCAGGAGATTCCCATGGCGAGGGTCACGAACACCACCGCGGACAGCGGCCGGAAGGTGCCGGAACCACGCAGATGGATCACGAACGGCTCGGCGCCTCCGGCGACCTCCGTCAGGTGACGCTCGACGGCGGGGAGCTGGGAGGCGGGCACTTCGGTCGGGCCGAGCAGCGTGACATGCGGCACGATGAGGGCCGCATTCGGATCACCGAGCCGTTCCCGCCAGTCCTGGAGCTCGGTCCGGAAAGGTTCCGGAACACCGATCGCCACGCCTATGGACCGCACGGAGTCCTTCACGTCACGCGGATCCGGCCGGGCCACGGAAGGGCCGACCAGCGGTCGCGGGACGAGCTCTGCCGACCAACCATGGCGCCATCATGGCCCACGAGACCACGCTGTCTTCTCCGGACCAGGGTTGACATCGCTGCGCGACCGCACACCAACGGACGGCGACACCGGCGGGCCGGGCCACGGGGACCCGACGGCGGTCAGGACGTCCCGACCACCGCGAGCTCGGCCAGGACGTCCGCGGACAGAGCCGGCCAGGCCGCGCCCGCCCAGTCGCCGAAATCCCGATCGGTCAGTACTACGCACGCGACGTTCACCGCTGGGTCGACCCAGACGAAGGTTCCCGAGCGCCCGAAATGACCGAAAGTCGCAGGGCTGTTGGTGGCACCCGTCCAATGCGGGCTCTTGGTTCCGCGTATCTCGAACCCGAGGCCCCAGTCGTTCGGGTGCTGCGCGCCGAAACCCGGAAGCACCCCCGCAAGGCCCGGAAAGGCGACCGAGGTCGCCGCGGCGAACGTGGCCGCGGAGACCAGGCTCGGCGCCAGCAGTTCCGCGGCGAACGCGCCGACATCCGCCAGCGTCGCCGTCACCGCATGCGCCGGCGAACCTTCGAGGACGGCCGTCCCCATTCCCAGCGGCCGGAAAACGGCCTCCGCCAGGTAAACATCGAAGGGGATGTCCGTGACCCGCTCGAGATGACGCCCGAGCTCCTCGAAACCGGTGTTCGAGTAGATGCGGCGGGTGCCCGGGCGGGCCATCACCCGATCGCCCGAGAACGCGAGACCGGAGGCGTGCGCGAGCAGATGCGCCACCGTCGACGACTCCGGGCCGGCCGGCTCGTCCAGCGCCAGGGCACCCTCCTCGATCGCGATGAGCACCGCGTAGGCGCTCATCAGCTTGGAGACCGACGCGAGCCGGAACCGGACCGCCGGATCGCCTGCCACGCCGACCTGGGTGGCCACGGCACGGGGGCCACCGGCCCCAGGCGCACCACCGGCACCGCCCGTGCCCGGCGACCGCAGCACGACGGCCGCGGCCGTCCGCACGGGCCATGTGTCCAGCTGCCTGAGCGCATCCATGTCCGGCACTCTACGAACCGCCGGCCGACCGGTGCCGGGACGCCGGCTGCCACACTGGCTGGCGTGCCCATCCACGCACCCAGCCCCGTCCACGCCGCCGTTCCCGGCACCGGGAACGGGCCGCCGGTAGACCTGCTCGTGGTGGGCGGCGGCCCGGCGGGCAGCGCGGCTGCGCTGCGGGCGCTGCAGCTGCGGCCCGACGCCCGGGTCGTGATCGTCGACGCCGCGGACTTCCCCCGCGACAAGACCTGCGGGGACGGCATCGCACCGCACGGCGTGGACGTCCTGCGCGCACTGGGCATCACCGACGCGACCAGCGGGTACCGCCCGGTGGACCGGATGCGCCTGCGCACGCCTGGCGGTGCCGAGGTCGCCACGCCGTCCGAGCGGGCGACGCACGTGATCCCGCGGGAGGTCTTCGACGCCCGCCTCGTCGCCGCCGCGCGCGCCCGCGGCGCCGAGTTCCTCCGGCGGCGGGTGCGCTCGCTGGAGGTCACCGCCGACGGCGGGGGCGAGCCGGTGGTGACGGTGGACGGCGGCGTGCTGCGCGCACGGGTCGTCGTCGGCGCGGACGGCGCGAACTCGACCGTGCGCCGGGCGCTGGGCATCGCACCGAACCCGCCCGAGGGTCTGGCGATCGCCGTCCGTGCCTACGCGGACGCGCCCAAGGACGACCGCCCGCCCGAGCAGCTCATCGAGATGACGGACGAGGGCTGGCCGGCCTACGCCTGGTCGTTCCCGATCGGGGACGGCCGGGCCAACATCGGGTACGGCATGCTCCGCTCGCGGCTGCGCGCGGCGGGCACGACACCGAAGGCCGTCCTGCACGGGACGCTGGCCCGGCTGCTGCCGGACACCCCCGCCTACGAGGGCACCCTGCGCGCGCACCACCTGCCGCTGTCCACGCACCGCCCACGGCTGCCGGACGGCCCCGTGCTCCTCGCCGGGGACGCCGCGTCGCTGATCAATCCGTTGACCGGCGAGGGCATCTACTACGCGCTGCTGTCGGGATCGCTGGCCGGCCAGGCGGCGATCACCGATCCGGGCCCGGCCGCCGGGCGGGCCTACCGACGTGCCCTGGACGGCGAGCTGGGCAGGCACCTGCGGCACACGTCGCTGCTCGCCGGGCTCGCCGGCCGCCACCGCCCGCTGATGGACGCCGCGGTCCGCTCCGCCAGCCGCCGCACCGAGCTGTACGACAGCCTCGTCGAGATCGGGCTGGGTAAGGGAACGATCCCGGCCGGGTCACTGGCCCGGCTCGGGCTGCGGCGTGTGTTCACCGCGGCGCGCTGAGCCCACCCCGAACTCGCCCACGCTCGCCCCAACTCACCCGCCGGCCCACGCTCACCCCGCCGGCCCAGCGGGCCCACAGGCTCGGCGGTCCCGGAGGTTCCCGGGGTCCGAGCGCGTCCTGTGGGTGCGTGGGCCGGCGGAGCGAACGCTACCGGCTGGTCGGCTATCGGCTGGTCGCCGCCGCTACAGGCTGGCGACGTCCGCCTGCTTGGCGCGCACGGCCTCGGCGGCCGTCTTGAGCGCGGCGAGCTCGGAGCCGGTCAGGTCGATCTCGACAACCTTCTTCACGCCCCCGGCGCCGATCTGCGCGGGCACGCCGAGGTAGACGTCGGAGATGCCGAACTCGCCCTGCACCCAGGCACAGACCGGCATGACGGCGCCGGAGTCCTCGGCGACCGCCTTGACCATGCGGGCCGCCGCCGCGGACGGAGCGTAGTAGGCCGAACCGGTCTTGAGCAGCGCGACGACCTCCGCGCCGCCGTTGCGGGTCCGGTTGACCAGCTCCTCGATCTTGTCCGCCGGGAGGAGGTCGCTCAACGGCTTGCCGTCGACGGTGCACTGCGAGGGCACCGGGACCATCGTGTCGCCGTGCGAGCCCAGCGTCAGGGTCTTCACCGACGCGACCGGCACGTTCAGCGTCTCCGCGACGAAGTCGGTGAAGCGGGCGGTGTCGAGCATGCCCGCCTGGCCGAGCACCCGCGAGCGCGGGAAGCCCAGCACGTTCGCGGCGAGCGCGGTCATCTCGTCGAGCGGGTTGGAGACCACGACGACGACCGCGTCCGGCGACGTCTTCGCGATGCTCTCCGACACCTGACGGACGATCTTGGCATTGACCTCGATGAGGTCCATCCGGCTCATGCCCGGCTTGCGGGGCAGGCCGGCGGTGATGACGACCACGTCGGAACCGGCGGTGTCGGCGTAGTCGTTGGTCCCGACAACCTTGGTCTCGAAGCCCTCGATCGACCGGGACTGATTGAGGTCGAGCGCCTGGCCCTGCGGCTTGCCCTCGACGATGTCGATGATGACGACCGTGTCGAAGATGTTGTACTCAGCAAGTCGCTGCGCGGTCGTCGAGCCGTAGAAACCGGCCCCGACGACAGTGACTTTTCCGGGCATTGGACTGATCAGCTCCCCAGTATCGCGATGATCGCGTCGACGATCTCGGCGGTGCCCACGGCGGGGTCTTCAGGCGCCGGCGTTGTGGTCGCAGGTGACCGACGTGCCCTCCTGGCGATCTCTTCGGCGACGGGCTGGCCACCCCACAGGGGAGCATCGGTCAGCTCGGGCCCGGTGCCGCCGCCGAGGATCAGGGCTACGTGACGGTTCGCCATAGGCGCGCTTCGCCCCGCTCATCTGTGCACGGTTGTCCGATGACCAGCCGAGGCTATCGCGCGAGTCGGATCCAGGGCACGGGTCGGCGACGTGCGCCACGCCCGCTCGGGCCGGCCGCGCGCAGCCGCGCACGGCGTTCGCCGGCGGCGTCGTGCCAGACCGTGACCCCAACAGCCGCTTTCGGTGGACGGGTCGCGTCAGCCACCGCTGGACGGCACGGTGGAGGTGAGCACGATCACAGCCGTGCCCAGCACGACGAGGGTCACGGTGTCGAAGACCCGGCCCCGCACGGCGAGCATTCCCACCTGCCGGGTGGGAAGGCACAGCCGCAGTAGGGCGGCCACAAGAAGGACACCGCCCGCCGTGAGCAACCCCCGCCGCCAGTAGTCCTGTGAGACGAAGAGCAGGCCCAGCGCGACACCGCCGAGGATGCCACCGAAGACGACCCGGCCGAGGCGGCCGCCGGTCGCCGATCCCGCCGACCGGCGGCGGGACCGCCGGCCCGCGCCACCACCGGCTCCCGGCTCGGGGACGGGCCGACCTTCGGCACCCGCGGGATCAGCGGAACTGGCGAGCTGACGTTCAGTGAGCGGATCGCCGGCACGTGAGTGGTCGAGGCGATGGTCCGCGACGCCAGGGCCGTCGGTGTGGTGCGGCTGCGCCCATGGGCCCGCCGGCGGGCCCTCTCCCGGCGGCGGCCAGCCCTGCGAGGGCTCCCGCCGCTGCCGCCGGTCCGAGCCCCGGTCCGCGCCGCCGTCCGCCGGACGTCCCCAGCCCGGCCCTTCACGGCCCGGTCGCTCGCCGGCCTGGCGGCCGTGCCCTGGCCTGCCATGGTCCGGTCGCCCACGCTCCGGCCATCCGTGATCCGGGCGCTCGTGGTCCAGGCGCTCGTGGTCCGGGCGGCCGCGCCGCGGGGCCGCGGGCTCCGGGCGCCACGCCTGCGGTGGCCACGCGGGCGGGGGCCACTGCCCGGTGTCCCGCTCGGAGCCGGGGTCGGCCGCCTCCTCGGAGCGCCACCGCCCGGAGTCCGGTTCGGACGGTTCCCCGGCCTGGATCTCGGAAGGCCACTCGGAGTGCCGTCCCTCGACCCGCCGGGCGCCACCGGCGCGCGCGCCACGCTCCCGATCAGGCCGACCCCACGCACCCGGGACCGTCTCGGTCACCTGCTCTCCGCCTCCTCAGGCCCGCCCCCGCGCGCGTATCCCCCGCGCGCGGGCTACTGAGGCCACACAGTAGGCGCCGGCCGTCACCCGGCGGGCAGCCGCCCGCCGCCCAGGCCGGCCTGGACCGCCGGTCCACGGGGTCGCGCGCGGCCCGCGGGCACCGCCGCGCTCATCCCGCACGGAGCCGGGACGACCGGGGACATCGTGGCCGGTGAAGGGCCACATCGCCTGGTGGTGTTATCAGGCTCGCCACCGGGGATTGATCGAGGAGTTCTGGACAACCGGCCGGAGCTGCGCAGCCGCGTGCTCCGGCGTTGGAAGGGGGAGGTACCCGACAGTGGACGGGCCGAGTCTGCGGATCGAACGGACAGGTGAGGTCGTCGAGCTGACCGAGGATGTGACCACCGTGGGTCGCGGGCCGGGCGTGCACGTCTCGCTCCCGGACGCCAGCGTCTCCCGGCTGCATGCCGAGATCGTCCGTCGCGGGCCGTACGTGTACGTGGCCGATCTCGGGCTGTCGCGCAACGGCACCCGGGTGAACGGGCGCCTCGTCGGCCGCAAGGTGCTCGCGGACGGCGACGTCGTCCGGTTCGGGGCGGCGGGGGTGCGGGTCCTGGACGAGCGGCCCGCCCTGGTGGCGGAGGAGCCTGCCCGCCTCGCGGACCAGACGCTGTCGCCGAACGGAAACGGCGTCCGGGGCGAGGAGCCACCGGGCCTCACCGGCCTGGAGGGCCTGGCCGGCACCACCGCCGGGATGCGCATCCCCGACCCGCCCGACCTGACGCGCCGCGAGTGGGACGTGCTGCGCGCCCTGTGCCGGCCGCTGACCGAGCCGGGGGTCTTCGTGATGCCCCGCTCGGCGCGGGAGATCGCCCGGGACCTCGTCGTCACCGAGGGGGCGGTCAAACAGCACCTGCTCCGCCTGTACCGCAAGTTCGGGATCGCGCCCGGACCGAACCGCCGCGGGCGCCTCGCCAACGAGGCTGTCCGGCTCGGTGTGGTGCGGCCGATGGACGATGCGATGGCTCCACCGGGCTGACCCGTTCGAGGCACCCCGCGATCGAGCCGGACACCTGGGACACAACGGGATCACTCCGTCTCGAAATCGACCCGGCCGACCACGGAATCGGAGGATACCCCTCGCCACAAGGACTTCTCCTCCCGAACCCCGGACCGCCAACACTACGGACACATCCCGGAGCATCCACATTGGAGGGCATCGACACACTCCACCACCAACGGGATAGACCCCCCGAGTGCACACGTCGTGCGCGACTAGGGGAGACTGCCGCCGCGGTCCCCAAATGGTAGGGAGTTCGACGTGGCAGACGATTCGCCGCACAGCAAGAAGCTTCAGGAACTGATGTTCCGGGCGTGGGAGACCTTCGGCGACGCGCGTCATCTCGACAGCGACGACCGGGTCTTCGTGCAGGCGCTCGCGCGCCAGACCGCCGACCGGATCTCCGTCCTCTACGGAGCGAGCTGGCGAGAGGCGCTCGACTGGGTCGCGCAGCGGTACGTGCCGACCGCGGACCTCCCGGGCGGTACGACCCCGGTGTCGCCGAACGGCGCCGCCTCGAACGGCAGCCCGACCGTCAGCCGCCGCGGTACCGCCGCGGCGGAGGTCGGCTCCACCTCCTGACCGGGGTGGGCAGCGCAACCTGATCACCCCGCGGGGACCGATGTCGATCCCCGCGGGGTGACGGCGCCGGTGCGCCGGGCGTCAGCGCCGACGCTCCCGTGCGACGTGCTGGCGGACCACGCCCGGTGGGCGGCGCTCAGTGGGCGAAGTGCCGGACACCGGTGAAGTACAGCGCGACACCGGACTCCCGCGCGGCCGCGATCACGAGATCGTCGCGCACCGAGCCACCCGGCTCGACAACCGCCCGCACCCCCGCGTCGGCGAGGACCTGGAAGCCGTCGGGGAACGGGAAGAACGCGTCGCTGGCGGCCACCGAGCCCTTCGCCCGGTCGCCGGCGCGGGTCACGGCGAGACGCGCCGCGTCCACCCGGTTGACCTGCCCCATGCCGACCCCGACGGTCGCGTTGTCCGCGGCGAGCAGGATCGCGTTCGACTTCACCGAGCGAACCGCGCGCCAGGCGAAGCCGAGGTCGGTGAGGGTGCTGTCGTCGACCGGGGCGCCGGCCTCGAGCGTCCAGCCCGACGGGTGGTCGCCGGGGGTGTCGAGCGCGTCCCGTGACTGCAGCAGCATCCCACCGCTGACCTGGCGCATCTCGACCCCGCGTGAGTGGGTCGGCGGCGCGCAGACGAGCAGGCGGATCGACGGCTTGCGGGCGAGGATCTCGACGGCCCCGGGCTCGTAGTCGGGCGCCACGACGACCTCGGTGAAGATCTCCGCGATCTGCTCGGCGAGCTCCGCACTCACCGGGCGGTTCACCGCGATCACGCCGCCGAACGCCGACACCGGGTCGCAGGCGTGGGCCTTGCGGTGCGCCTCGGCGACGGTGGCACCGACGGCGATGCCGCACGGGTTGGCATGCTTGATCACCGCGACGGCCGGGTCCGCGAAGTCGAACACCGACCGCCAGGCCGCGTCGGTGTCGGTGTAGTTGTTGTAGGACATCGGCTTGCCGTGGAGCTGGCGCGCGGACGCGAGCCCGGGGCTGCCGTCCTCGCCCACGTACAGCGCGGCGCGCTGGTGCGGGTTCTCGCCGTACCGCAGGACGCTGGACCGGTGCCACTGGGCCGCGAGGACGTCCGGCCAGCCGGTCTCGCGGGCGGTGTCGTCGGGGGCCAGCGCGCTGGCGAACCAGGAGGCGACCGCCGCGTCGTAGGACGCGGTGTGCGCGAAGGCGCGGGCCGCCAGCCGGCGCCGGGCGGGGAGGTCGTAGCCGGACCCGCGAACGGCCGCGGCCAGGTCGCCGTAGTCCTGCGGCGACACCACCACGGCGACCGAGGCGTGGTTCTTCGCCGCCGCCCGCAGCATGGCCGGCCCGCCGATGTCGATCTGCTCGATCGCCTCGTCCTCGGTCGCGCCCGAGGCGACGGTCTCGCGGAACGGGTAGAGGTTTACAACGAGCAGGTCGAACGGCTCGATGTCGAGCTCCGCCAGGACGGCGGCGTGCTCGGCGTTGCGCAGGTCCGCCAGCAGACCTGCGTGCACTCGCGGGTGCAGCGTCTTGACCCGGCCGCCGAGCACCTCCGGGAAGCCGGTGACCGTGCTGACCGGGGTGACCGCCACACCGTGGCGGGCCAGGACCTCGGCCGTCGAACCGGTGGAGACCACCTCGACCCCCGCCTCGACGAACGCGGCGGCGAGCTCCTCCAGACCGGCCTTGTCGTAGACGCTCACCAGGGCCCGGCGCAACCTCCGGTGGCCCGTCGCCACCAGCTCCGCCGAGCCCTCGGCCGGCCGGCCGCCGGCCGGGGCCGCGCCTGCCCCACCTGCCACACCCGCGACCCCGCTCGTGTCACCAGGCCCCGCGCCCGTGCTCGACTCCCCCGCCATGACCCCTCCTGAACCTTCCACGATGCCTCCGTCGGCATGATGTTTCTCTGCGTGGACCCCACCGGAATGGCTCCCGCCGGCAGGGCCGGCGAGCGCCGGCCCACCGCCCGCGCGGGCGGGTTCCACCTGATCACGGCCGGCGCTCGGGCCGGCAGCGAGCACCGGGCCGATCGCCGCCTCCCCCGTTCCTGTACTACCCGCGTGTGCGCCCGCCAGCGGGAGCTCCCGCCGGACGACACGACCGATGACGGCCACGAACAGCCGCCGTTCCACCGCCTGGATGCGTGCCCGCAGCGCGTCCTCGTCATCCGTGGGCTCGACCGGGACGGCCGCCTGGTCGATCACCGGACCGGTGTCGACGCCTTCGTCGACCCAGTGCACGGTCACCCCGCTGACCCGGACGCCGGCGGCGAGCGCGTCGCGCACGGCGTGGGCGCCCGGGAAGGCCGGGAGCAGCGAGGGATGGGTGTTCACCGTGGGGAACCGGCCGATCACCTGGCTGCCGAGAACCTTCATGTACCCGGCGAGGACGAGCAGGTCCGGCGTGTGCTCGGCGATCCGCGCGGCGGTCGCGTCGTTGAAGGCGGCGCGATCGGCGCATTCCTCGAGCCGCACCGTGAACACCGGTACGCCGACCGCCTCCGCGCGCCGCTGCGCACCCGTGTCCGGCCGGTCGGTGCCGACCGCGACGACCCGCGCGCCGAAGGCCGGGTCCGCGCAGGCTTCGAGGACAGCCTGCAGGGTGGTGCCGGCCCCCGAGGCGAGGACGACTAGGCGAGCGGGCACAGGACCCTCCGTGGGTGGTCGGCCGGCCGGCACCGGACCGGTCGAGAACTCGGCCGCGCGCGGACACGACCCACGGCGGCAACTGTCCGAATGTACTGACCCGGTGGCTCACGACACGCCGGACAAGCACGGCGCGCACCACGCTCGCCCGCGGCCCGGCCCGGGTGTCATGCCGCGCGGCTCGGGACGAGGGGCGCCCCGGGGGCGTCCTGATGCATCATCACCATGACCGGCGCGCGCACCCAGTCGGTGTTCCCGTCGTCGCCCCCGTGGCACCCGCCGCAGTAGGGATCGGCACACTCGCCGGCGCACGGGGACCCGAGGGACGGGGATGCGGCGCACGGCGACGCGGGGCGCGGGGCGCCGGCCGGCTCGGTGAAGCCGCCGGTCGGCGCGGCCAGCGGCTCCCGCTCCTCGCCCGCGGGAGCGAAGGAGCCCTGATCCTGGTGGCGATACCGGCTCAGACCACGGCGGAGGCCACGCTCGGACGGCATCCGCCCGGGGAGCTCGTCCAGGTCGTCGTGATCCGTTCCGTCGAGCAGGTCGCCGGGGCGGCAATGGTAGAGCGCCGCGAGCCTGGCCAGTGTGCGCGCTGAGGGGGCTCGGCCGCCGCGGGCCGGCCAGATCTCCCAGTACGAGATCGTCTTGCCCGTCTTGGCCGCGCCCGGCCCGGGCCAGCGCTCGTTCCAGCGCCGAGCGACCTCCTCCTGCGTCCAGCCATGGGCCAGGCGGTACGCGACGCGCGCGTTGAGGCGACGGCGTAGGCGCAGCTCCAGGGCGATGCGCTGGTATGTCCAGCCCAGGGCGCGCAGCCGGGTCGCCTCGACCCGCAGCGCCTTCGACGTGCTCGGCATGCACCCTCCCACGGTTGATCAATCGGGGAGACCGTAACGGACGGGGCCGACATTCCGGTCCGGCACGGGTCACGCCCGCCCGGCTCCTACGATGTCGTCCGAGAACATCCACGGCCGGCCGCGGAACCGAGTCCGGAGCCGGCCGGCAGGCGGCCGGGAGGCGCAGGAACCGTGTCCGACCACTCCCACCAGGACTCCGACCAGGACTCCCGCCAGGACCGTGCCCGGGGCTCCGCCGGCTTCACCGAGCCAGCCGCACACCCTCCCTCGGGTCACAGCGAGGCAACAGGGCCGGCACCGGCCGGCCCGTTCGCGGACCGCCTGGCCGCTCGGTACGGCCGCGGTGCCGGCCGGCCCGGCCGGGAGCCGGTGCCCGGGCGCCGAACCGGGCGGATCTCGCTGACCCTCGGGGTGGTCGCGCTGGTCACCAGCATCGCGGTCGTCGGCGGCGCCGTCGGGATCGCCGCCATCGTGACGGGAATGCGGGCCCGCGCCCACGCCCGCCGAGGCGGGACCGGCGGCGGCATGGGCACGGCCGGGCTGGCGCTCGGCGCCCTCTCACTGCTGGTCGCGGTCACCGTCGCCGGCGGGACGTGGGCCTTCTACGAACGGCACGGCGACGACCTGCACCGCTATCAGGAATGCCGGCGCGAGGCCCGGTCGCCCCAGGCGCTCGACGAGTGCAGCCGCCGCTTCAGCGAAGCGCTGCGCACCGAGCCGACCTCGAACGGCTGACCGGCACGCCGCGCCACCATCTCGGCCAGGCAGCACACCACGACGCCCACCACGGCCAGCTCTCCCGCGGCCGCCAGCCCCACCGACCATCCCGTCGGCCCGAAACGGCCGGACGCGTCGCCCAGCCGGCCGGCCGACAGGTGCGCGGCGAGCATCATCAGCACCCCGCTGAGCCCCGCCGCGGCAAGCACCGCCGCCAGTCGGCGCCGGTGGCTGATCTGCCCGGCGCAGCGGCGCACCGACACCGCCAGCATGATCCCGGCGACGACGGGCACCAGCGCCAGCACGAGCCAGCCGGGCCGGGGCAGCGGGCCAGGCGGCAGCGCGGCGAAGACCGGCAGGTCAGGCAGCATCGCCGGGTGCACCGCGTCCGGCCGGACGAAGCCGCCGCCGGTACCGAAACCCGGGCCGAGCGTGTACGCCAGCGCCCAGATGACCAGGTTGGGAAGCACCGCGAGCTGGACGGCGGCCAGCCCGACGCCGCCGACCACGCCGGTGCCCAGGCCGCGGTCGGCCGCGGCGATCTCGGGCAGGGTCGCGGCCAGGACCAGCGCGACCCCGAAGGCGGACGCGCCCAGCAGCGCGGTGAACGAGGTGAACGCGGCCGCGACGGGCACCCTGACCATGCCGGGCAGGGCACGCCAGACCGACCGCAGCGCGCCGTAGCCGGAGAGGGCTCCGACCGACGCGCCGGTCACGCTGAACGACAGCGCGCCGACGACGACGGTGAGCAGATCCGGGCGCGCGGCCGGCGCCGACACGACGAGCGCGACCAGCAGGACGAAGACCGTCTGGGTGACGGCGACGAGTGCGACATCGCGGCCCAGCGCTCGCCAGGGCGGCGGTGTCCCGGCCCGCGCTGACCGGCCCGGGCGCAGGCTCGACGGACGCGGGCCGGCCGGGCGCAAACCCCGCGCGGGCGGCAGCCGCTCGAGATTGCCGGTCGCCAGGCGGTGCGCGGCGGTCGTCGCCGCGAGGAGGGGAAGCAGCGCCAGCCCCACCGGGAGGAAGTCGACGGTCCCGCCGGGCAGGTGGATGGTGGCGCCGTGCGCGAGCAGCCACAGATCCGCGCCGATCCGTGCCGCGGTGTCCGGGCCGGCGGACGAGCTGGTGTCCGTTCCCCACACGACGAGCACGACGAGCTCGATGACGACCAGCCCCACGGCGCTGGTCGTGACGGCGCTGACGACCGGGCGGCCGAGTCGCCGCCAGGCCCGCGGCGGCCCGCCGGCGGCCTGCTCGGCGTCGGCGGTGCCGGCTGCGTCCGCGGCGGGCTCACGCCCGCGGACGGCCCCGGTGAACGCGCCGGAGTTTCGCACGGGAGCACCCACGCCCGGCAGGCTCGCACGGACGGAGGACCACTTCCGAGACAACACGCCGAGATATACGAGAACGATCCAGGTCGGTAACAGGACACGCCGGTCGCACCACTCCGGCCGGCCACGCCGGTACGATCCCGACCGCCGCCGCCCCCACCTGAGCGCTAACCCTCGGCTCGCGCGCGGCGCAGCGCCCACGCGCAGGCGACGAGTTCGACCGTTGTGCCCGCGAGGCCGGCGAACAGCCCGTCCCGCGCCACACCGGGCATCGCCGGATGGCCGCCGGCCGGCAGGACGGGATCGGCCATGGCCGGCGCCGTCATCCACCCGATCAGGATCGCCGTCACGGCCGCGCCGGCGACGGCAACGGCGACGGCGGCGGTCAGCCGGGCGGGCGGCGTGTCGGCGACCCGCAGCGCCACCCGGGCCGCGAGGCCGCCGAATCCGCCGGCGCCATGGGGACCACGCGGCGCGCGCGCGAGTCGCGCCGTGGCCCATCCGCGTACGTCGTGGTGACGGCGGTGGGCCCAGCCGAGCATCCGGCCCTCAACACGAGACAACACCGGGACACGTCGGATGATCAGGGGAAGGAGAACGCCGGCGGTCAGCAGCAGGCCGAGGACCAGCGCGAGGCGCCCGGCCGGACCGGCGTCCCAGCCGGCGGACGACGTCCCGTAGGCGGCGTCCGCCGGGGCGAACCAGGGGCGGAACCCTGAGATGAGGACCAGCGCGCCACCAGCCGCAAGCCCGTACGTGACCGGGCGGCCGGCGAACCGGCCAGCGGGTGGCGCCACTGGCTCTCTCCCTCCGTCACCGGACGTCGTCCGGTGAGGGGATCTAGCGGTCCGACGGCGGCTGGCCGTAACCGCCCTGCGGCGGCTGGCCGTACCCGCCCGTGGGCGGCTGCTGCCCGTAACCACCGGCCGGCGGCTGCTGCCCGTACCCGGCCGGCGGCTGCTGGCCGTACCCGGCGGGCGGCTGCTGGCCGTAGGGCTGGCCGTACCCGGCGGGCGGCTGGCCGTACGGGGGCTGCCCCTGCCCCGGCCAGCCACCGGGCTGCGGCGGCTGGCCCGCGACACCAGAACCGGAGCGGAGGTTCAGCACCCCGAACGCCGTCTGCGCGATGGCCGCGATCAGACCGATGAACAAACCGTACGAAGCGCCACCCTCGAAACCGTCGGGAATCGAAGGGTAGGCGATCCAACGGATCAAAATCAGCAGGACGGCGAGGCCGGACGCACCCGCCATGATCATCGGAAGCGGGACCGGGAGCGTCGGGAGCCGGAGATTGGCGACGAACGTCAGCGCCGCGGTCAGCCCCGCGACCGCGAGGAGAAGGAGGATGGCGAGCCACCCCCAGAACCAGCCACCGAGGTCGGTGTTCCATACGCTCGCGCTGTCGGAATAGGACGAGCCGAAGAAGTCGCCCTTGACCGAGAACCACGACAGGAAGCTGAAGATGAACGCCACGGCGCCGGCGGCGATGACCCCGACGTCGTTGGTCGCGACGTTACGACCACCGATCTGTACCACGATAGCTGTCCCCACTTCGTCAGGTCGGTCGGTCGGGTGGGCCGACCATCGTCCCACAGCCCACCCTGACCGCATCAGGAGTCTTACAGCAACGCCGCAAGACGGAAAGCGTTCGCGTCCGCGTCCCCGCCCCAACGACCCAAAGAACTCCTGGACCGCCTGACGCGGGGGCCTTCCCCCAGGTCAGAGGAAGACCCCCCGCGAACAGAGCTACAACGAACGCATGATGTCAGCCATCAGTCGCGCCGTTTCGGTTGGGGTCTTGCCGACCCGCACACCGGCCTTCTCGAGGGCCTCCTTCTTGGCCTGCGCGGTGCCCGAGGAGCCCGAGACGATCGCGCCGGCGTGGCCCATGGTCTTGCCTTCCGGAGCGGTGAACCCGGCGACGTAACCCACGACGGGCTTCGTCACGTGCGCGTCGATGTGGGCCGCGGCGCGCTCCTCGGCGTCACCGCCGATCTCACCGATCATGACGATCGCGTCGGTGCCCGGGTCGGCCTGGAACGCGTCGAGGGCGTCGATGTGCGTGGTCCCGATGACCGGGTCACCGCCGATGCCGACGCAGGTGGAGAAACCGAACTCGCGCAGCTCGTACATCATCTGGTAGGTCAGCGTGCCGCTCTTGCTGACCAGGCCGATCCGCCCGCCCGGCGTGATGTCGGCGGGGATGATGCCGGCGTTGGAGACGCCCGGGCTGGCGATTCCGGGGCAGTTCGGCCCGATGATCCGGGTCGTGCCCTTGGACTGCGAGTAGGCGAAGAACTCGGTCGTGTCGTGCACCGGCACGCCCTCGGTGATGACGACGGCGAGCGCGATCGCGGCGTCGACCGCCTCGATCGCGGCATCCTTGGTGAACCTCGGCGGAACGAAGATCGCCGAGACGTTGGCACCGGTCTCGGCCATGGCGTCGGCCACCGAGCCGAAGACAGGGACCCCCTCGACCTGCTGGCCGACCTTGCGCGCGTTCACGCCGGCGACGACCTTGGTGCCCGCCGCCAGCATCCGCCGGGTGTGCTTGCTGCCCTCGCCACCGGTGATGCCCTGCACCACCACGCGGCTGTTCTCGTCAAGCCAGATAGCCATCGGTTGTGTCCTCCGACCCAGGTCAGGCCGCGGCCGCGGCGAGCTCGGCGGCGAGCTTCGCTGCGCCGTCCATCGTGTCCACCGGCTTGACCACCGGGAGGTTGGCCTCCTTCAGGATCCGGCGGCCCTCCTCGGCGTTGTTGCCGTCGAGACGCACCACCAGCGGGGTGCTGACGTCCCCGACGATGGCGAGCGCCTGGACGATGCCGTTCGCGACGGCGTCACAGGCCGTGATCCCGCCGAAGATGTTGACGAAGACGCTCTTCACGGACGGGTCGCTCAGGATGATCGACAGGCCGTTCGCCATCACCTCGGCCGAGGCGCCACCGCCGATGTCGAGGAAGTTCGCCGGCCGCTGGCCACCGAACTCCTCACCGGCGTAGGTCACGACGTCCAGCGTCGACATGACGAGGCCGGCACCGTTGCCGATGATCCCGACCTGGCCCTCGAGCTTGACGTAGTTGAGGCCCTTCTCCTTGGCCTTCTGCTCCAGCGGGTCGACCGCGGCGACGTCGACGAGCTCGGCGTTCTCCGGGTGCCGGAAATCCGCGTTCTCGTCCAGGGTCACCTTGCCGTCGAGCGCGATGACCTTGCCGTCGCCGGTCAGGATGAGCGGGTTCACCTCGACCAGCGTGGCGTCGGCCTTGACGAACACCTCCCACAGCTTCACCAGCAGCACGGACGCACCCTCGAGGGCGGCCTCGGGCAGTTTGGCGGCGACGGCGATCTCTCGGGCCTTGGCCGCGTCCACGCCGGTCAGCGGGTCGATGTGGATGCGCGCGAGCGCCTCCGGGTTGGTGGCCGCGACCTCCTCGATCTCCATGCCGCCCTCACGGGAGGCCATCGCGAGGAACGTGCGGTTCGCCCGGTCGAGCAGGAAGGAGGCGTAGTACTCCTCCGCGATGTTGCTGGCCTGCTCGACGAGGACGGAGTGGACCGTGTGGCCCTTGATGTCCATCCCCAGGATCGCCGACGCCTTCTCGAACGCGTCGTCGGGCCCGTCGGCGACCTTCACGCCGCCGGCCTTGCCGCGGCCTCCGGCCTTGACCTGAGCCTTGACGACCACCTTGCCGCCGAGCTCGGTCGCGATCTCACGTGCCTGTTGGGGGGTTGTGGCAATCTTCCCGGTGGGTACCGGTACGCCATGTTCGGCGAAAAGCTTCTTCGCCTGGTATTCGAAGAGATCCACGGTCCGTCCAGTCGGATGCGGTCGGTCAGGGGATGCACAGAACGCCTGCGAGCCTACTGACGAGGCCGTTGGGACGCTCGGCGCCGGCCGGTGACCCAGAGTTGATCCCCGTCACCTCCTCCACGGGCACCGCCCGGCCCCGCACCCCCGCCGCGCACCCGTCCGCCGGGCCGGCCGGCGCGCTTTCGTGCCAGCGGCACTTCGCGCGGAACCCTCGTCAGGAGTGCGGGTTTCGCTTCATTTCGTGTCCGGGACGGCCCGCGAGACCGGCAACCGCAGAGACACCGCGGGGCAACACGCCCCGTGGCGGACCGTTACCAGGCCCGCGCGCGGGCGCACCGGCCTCGGTTTCCCACCGCGACGGCACACTCGGATATGTCCGATCTCACACAATCACGGGGAACACTGATCAGCTCACGGAGGAGGTACGCGCCGCGAGAGCCCTTCCGCTCCGCGGAGAAGTTCCTCAGAGAATGAGCCGCACCAGGGCCGCGATCACCGCGGTCGTGGCGATGCCGAGCCACCCCAGGCCGATGCCCACCGTCGCGGCGAGCGAGCCCCGCTGGCCCCGGCGCCGGATCTGCAGCCGCCCGACATGGCCCAGTGCCACCGCCGCGACGCTGCCGAGGCCAAAGATCCACAGGATGCCCAGGGCCAGCGACAGCAGCGCGCAGGTGTTCCACCGCTCGAAGGGCCCGGGACCCTGACCGGCGCGGCGGGCGGGCGACGCGCGGCTGCCGGGGGCCGGCGGCCGGGCCGCCTCGGCTCCCGGCTGTCCCGGCCGCGCCTGGGCGTACCCGCTCGGTACCGGGAACGGTGCCGGCCCCGCGGAGGTACGTCCGGGCTGATAGGGCGGCTGCGCCGGATCAGCGCCGGCCGCCGGCCGCCCGGACGCCGCCGCTCCCCGCGCCGGCCACGATCGCGGGTCGGGCGGAGCGGCCGGCGGCATCGGGTCAGCCGGGCGGTACGTGGATTCGCCGCCGGGGCCGCCCGGGCCGCGCCGCGCGAGACCGGGACCGGAGGTCGCGCGGAACGCCGAGGCCGGCGGCGGTGGACCCAGCGGGCCCGACGCGGTGGGTGGCGACGGCAACGACGGCCCCGGTGCCGACGACGGCCCGGGCGTCGCGGGCGGGGTGGGCGCCGCGGGCGGTCCCGGCGCCGGAGAGACCCCCGGCAGCCAGGCGGGCCCCGGCGAGTTGGCCCATCCGGACGGGCTGGAACGCGACGGCCCGCTCGAAGCCGGCCGGGCGGGAGGGCGCGCGGCCACGGCCGGCGGCGTGCCGAACGCCGGCGACGGCCCCGTCCAGGTCTGCTCGAGGACGGACCCCGCGGCCGCGTCGGCGTCGGTGACGCCGTGTACCTCATGCCCGACGAGCGCGGCCAGCAGGCCGGACGCCCCCGGTCGCTCGCGCGGTGCCTTGGCCAGTGCCTGGCCGACCAGGCCGCGCAGGTAGGGCGGAACCGCGTCGAGGTCGGGCTCGTCGCGCTGGACGCGCTGCGCCAGCAGGTCGGGGGCGTCGGCGTGGAACGGGTGGCGACCGGTCGTGGCGTAGGTGACGCAGCTCGCCCAGGCGAAGACGTCCGCCGCGGTGCCGGCCGGTTCGCCGCGCATCTGCTCCGGCGCCATCCACGCCAGGGTGCCGATGACATGACCGGTCCTGGTCAGGGTGGCGCTGTCGGTGAGCTGCGCGATGCCGAAGTCGATGACCTTGGGGCCGTCCCAGGCGAGCAGGATGTTCGACGGCTTCAGGTCGCGGTGGACGACGCCCGCCGCGTGGATCGCGACCAGCGCGTCGGCGAGTCCGACAGCCAGCCCGCGCACGAGGTGCGCCTCCAGCCGCCCCCGGCGGCGGACGGCGTCGGCCAGGCTGACGCCCTCGACGTACTCGGTCACCATCCACGGCTGGGCGGCGCTCGTGTCCGCGTCCAGCACGCTGGCCACGGCACCGCCCCGGACCCGCAGCGCGGCCCGGACCTCGCGCTCGAAGCGGGACCGGAACTCGTCGTCCTCGGACAGCTCGGCGGCGGCCACCTTCACCGCGACCGGTTCGGAGCCAGGGGCGAAGCCGAGGTAGACGGTGCCCATCCCGCCGGCACCGATCCGATTGTGGAGCCGGTACCGGCCGACCTGTCTCGGGTCGTCGTCCGTCAGCGGTGTGAGCATGACTCCCCTCGGCCGGCCGGGCGCCGTGTGACCGCTCCACGAACAGAGCACACAAGACTATTCCGCACCTTATGACGCACGGCCGACGGGTCAGCGACAGCGGGCGACAACGTAACCGCATCTGCCGGCGTCCGGGACGATTCAGGACCCCGGCGGGAACGGGCAGACCGGCCGGCCGTGGCGGGCCGACGGTGACCGGGGCGGGCGGACGAGCGATCCCACACGTCACAGCACTGCCGGAGCCGATCGCGGCGAGGATCTGTAGGCATGGCTGAGCGCGATTCCACCGCCACGACCCGGGACTGGCGGGCCGCCGTCCTGGCCGATGTCATCCGCCGGCCCGCCGTCGCCGGCGCGCCCAACCGCCTCGGCTGGCCGGGCTACGACGGACGTCCCGCGCTGTGGTGGGGCACCGGCCCGGTCGAGGGCGTGGACGCCGTCGTCGCGGTCTGGGACTTCGCGGTCAACGGGGGCAGCTTCGGGGAGGCCGACGCGGGCGCGTTCGCGGACGCGGCGGCCGCGGCCGTCGCCGGGCGGCGCCCGCTGGTGTCACTCGTGCGCAGCGGCGGGACGCGGCTGCAGGAGGGCGTGGCCGGGCTGGTGGGGCTGGCCCGGGTGTCCCTCGCGCTCGCCGAGGTCGCCGCGGCGGGCCTCCCCCATGTCGCCGTCTCGGACCAGCCGACCACCGGCGGGATGTGGGTCACCGTGGGCTCCCGCGCCGATCTGCGGTGCGCCGTGCTGGGCGCGACGGTGGGGTTCGCCGGGCCCCGGGTGGTGGCCGCGGTCACCGGCGAGGCTCCCCCGGCCGGCGCCAGCCACACGGCGGCGGCCGCCCACGCCGCCGGGCTGGTGGACGCGGCCGTCGCGCCAGCCGCCGTCGCCTCGTGGCTGCGGCGCGCGCTGGACGCGGTCGCCGTTCCCGCCCGTGTCCTGCCCGCCGCGCGCACACCCGACCGGCTCGCCAGGACAGACGCCGATGGCGACCGGGCCGGCATCGCCGACAACAGCCGGGCCGACAACAGCCGGGCTGACGCCAGCCAGGCGGGGAGTGGGCCGGCGCCGGCCCGCGGCGGGTGGGAGCAGGTCCTCGCCGCCCGCACCGGCCAGCGCAGGCATGCGGGCGACATCCTGGACAGCCTGTTCCCCTCCGGGGTGGACCTGACCGGCCCGGACCGCACGGTGCGTGCCCGGGTCGGCCGGCTGGCCGGGACGCCTGTCGCCGACGGGGAACACAGCGCGGGCGGGGAATTGAGCGCGGGCGGTGAACCCGGCGCAGGCGGGCTCGGGCCGCGCGCCGTGGGGGTCGCGCTGGCGGCCGAACGCGGCGGCGCGCCGGGGCCGGCCGGGTACCGGCTGCTCGTGCGGGCCGCGGGCCTCGCCAGCCGGCTCGGCCTGCCACTCGTCACGCTGGTCGACACCCCGGGGGCGGAGTGCGGGCCAGCGGCCGAGGCGGGTGGCATCGCGGCCGAGATCGGCGCGGCGATGGCGGAGGTGCTCGGCTGCGCGTCGCCGACGCTCTCCGTGATCGTCGGCGAGGGCGGCTCGGGTGGGGCGCTGGCGGCGTGCTGTACCGATGTGGTCCTGATGTCGCCGGACAGTTACGTCACGGCGCTGTCACCCGAGGGCACGGCCACCACGCTCCGGATCAGCGTCGAGCAGGCCGCGGACACCGCGGGGCTGCGCCCGTCAGACCTGGTCAGCCTGGGTTTCGCCGACGACGTCCTCGCGCCGCGCGACGCCGGTCCGACCGGCCTGGCACACCGGGTGACCGAGGCGCTGACCGAGCTGACGATGCGCGACAACGATGTCCGCCTTAGCCAACGAAGGGCAAAATGGTCGACAGGATTGGGTGGCTTTCTGTAACGTCGTTGACCCAACCTGCCACGGTAGACAGGTCGCCACGAAGGGGACGGTCATCGACACTCGGCTGTTCACCCGGATCGGCGGCGCCCAGCTCGACGGCGTGAAGGGCCTCGTGGTCGAGGCCGCCTGCCTGGCCACCCACGCCGCGCTCTACCCGGCCGCGGCACTGCCGCGCCGACGCCGCGACGACGACGGACTCGCCGACCGCTACCGGCTCGCCGGCCTGACACCATTGCAACGCGGCCTGCTCATCGGCGACCCGATGGCGGCCGGGACGCCGATCCTGCTGGTGCACGGCCTCGTCGACAACCGGTCCGTGTTCGCCCGGCTGGAACGCTCCCTGCGCCGCCGCGGCTTCACGACTGTGACCTCGGTGGACATCCCGCTGTTCGCGACGAGCGTCCAGGCGGCCGCGGCGCAGCTCGCCGAGACCGTCGAGCAGGTCGCCGGCCGCCACGGCGACACCGGCGTGCACATCGTCGCCCACTCGCTCGGCGGCCTGGTGGCCCGCTACTACGTGCAGCGGCTCGGCGGCGGCGACCACGTGCAGACCCTGGTCACGCTGGCGACGCCACACAACGGCACCCGGCTGGCCTGCCTGGTTCCGAAGGCCGTCTCCTACCGGCTCGTCAGCCAGCTCCGCCCCGGTTCACCGCTGCTGAGGGAGCTCGTCGAGCCGGCTCCCGGCGTCCGGACCCGCTTCATCGCCGTCGCGGGCGGCCTCGACACGGTGGTCCGCCCGGGCGAGGCGGCGCTCACCCATCCCGACCTGGTGACCGAGAACGTGGTCGTCGACGGGGCGGGGCACCACGGCCTGCCGTTCAGCAGCGGGGTGGCGCACATGATCGCCCGCAGGCTGGCCACGGACTCCGCCGGTGGTCGCCAACCGTCACAGACCACCACGAAAGTGCCACATCTTTGTGGCTAGCTAGGGGCATCTGTCCGAATCGCACGGTGTAGCCTCCTCATCGGTTTAGAGGTCCCCCTCCCCGACCGGTTTGTCCGGCGGATGCCTTGCGACCATGGGAGTGCGTGTTGATGCGACCGCAGTTCCCGAGATCCGAACACGGAGCACGCCGCCGCCGGAATGCTGGATCCTCCGACGAGCAGGACTCGTCCGCGTTCGGTAGATCGGGTTTCACCGCCGTCCAGCTACGGCGCACGGGTGTCGCCACCGCGGTGGCGTCCACCATCGGGCTTGTCATGATCAACAGTACCGGGGTGGCGCACTCGGAGACCTCCACGTCGCCCGAGATCCGTCCGACCGGCGCTGTGCTCGGCGCGTCCGCCGGCCCGAGCGGTACCGCGCCGGGAACGGTCAACGTCATCTCCGCCGACGGAACGGACGATCTCTCCGCCGGGGCCCCCGACGGCGAGGCCGCCGAGGCCCAACGCCGGCTGAGCACCTACCTGCAGGTCACCGACCAGATCGTGGCCCGCGAGGCCGCGGCCACGTTGAGCCAGCACGCCGCGGAGACCGCCGCCGAGACCGAGCGGCTGGAGGCCGCCCGGTGGGTCCGCCCGATCGAGGCACGGATCACCCAGGGATTCGGCGGCGCCAACCGTCACATCGGCGTGGACTTCGGCGCGGCGCACGGGACGCCGATCCACGCGGCGCACCGCGGCACCGTCATCTACGCCGGCTGGGAGTCGGGATACGGCAATTTTGTGCAGATCATGCACGAGAACAACGTGGTGACCAGCTACGGCCACCTGTCGCGCATCGACGTGCGACTCGGGCAGGAGGTCGCCACCGGCGAGCAGATCGGCCTGGAGGGCAACACCGGCAAGTCCACCGGTCCGCACCTGCACTTCGAGGTCCGCCTCAACGGCCAGTACGGGACGAAGGTCGACCCGCTGACCTGGCTCGCCGGTCACGGCGTCCACTACTGAGACCGAGCCTGGTGCGGGGCGAGCCGCCGAGGCCGAGCCGCTAGCTCGGGTCACCGGCCTCTGGCGACTCGCCCCGCACACCGGCGAGCAACAGCTCGGTGAGCGTGCCGACGACTTCCTCGTCGGAGAAGCCGGCCTCGTTCGACGGAAGCAGGGCGTAGGCCAGCGTCGACAGCAGCGCCCCCATCGCCGCGGCGACGAGAACCGGCTCGCCGGGCAGCCGGTGGCCGCGGTCCCGCAGGTACTCCAGGTGCTCGCGCAGCACGGCCGTGTCCTGGACGAGCTGCTCCCACAGGGCGTCCGACCGGACCCCCCGGGTGATGGCCGACTCGTACAGCGCGACCACGACCGGCAGGTTGGCCCGCATCACTCGCCAGGCCACGGCCAGGTGCGCACGCATCTGCGCGCGGTCGGTGAGGTCGTGCTCGCGGGGATGCTCCGTGCCATCCCCCGATTCCTCCCCCGCGCCCGGCATCGCCCCGTCCGCCATCGCCTCGCCCGCCTGCCCGTGCATGTCGGCCAGCAGGGCCTGCAGCAGGTTCTCCTTACTACTGAAGTGCTCGTAGAACGAGCCCGCCGAGCGGCCCGCGGCGGCGGTGATGTCCGTGATCTTGGTGTTGAGGTAGCCGCGTTCCACGAACAGCTGCCGGGCCGCCTCCTTCAGCGCGACCTCGGTCCGTGCCGCCCGCTCCCTGCGAACGCCCATGTCGCACCCTCCTTGACCCTGCGTGCCCCGGGCAACCATACTGAGCCCACATTCGCTGAACTAAGTTTCAGTGAGTTGCAGTTCAGTAAAAATAGATTCGACGAATTCAGGTTCGGCGACTGGTCGGATCCCCTGGTCCAAGGAGTGCGGCATGAGTCACGCGAACGGCACAGGCCGGATGCGGGTGGTGGTGGTCGGCGGCGGCGTGGCAGGTGCCGCGAGCGCGATCGCGCTGACGCAGGCCGGCGCGGCGGTCACCGTGTACGAGGCGCACGCGGAGCCGGCCGGCCCCGTCGGCTCGTTCGTGAGCCTGGCCGCCAACGGGTTGCGCGCGCTGGACGCGCTGGGTTGCCTGCCCCCGGTCCAGGCCGCGGGCCGTGCCGTCGAGCGGCAGCGGATGTGGTCCGGTGGTGGCCGGCTGCTCGGCGACGTGCCCCGCGGCCGCCGCTCGGGCGATCCCCTGCACAGCGTCACCCTCATGCGCGCCGACCTCGTCTCCGTGCTCCGCACCGAGGCGGCGCGGCTGGGCGCGCGGATCCGCACCGGCGAACGACTCGACACCACCGCGCTCGAGCGGCTCCACGCCGCCGACGTCGCCGACCTGATCGTCGGCGCGGACGGGATCTGGTCCGCCACCCGGCGGCTCCTGCACCCCACCGCGCCGGAACCCGGGTACGCCGGGCTCTACACCGTGTCGGGCGAGTCCCACGGCCTTGACATCGAACCCGACGCGTTCAACATGATCTTCGGACGGCGGGGTGCCTTCCTCCACGTGCCGGCGCCGGACGGCGGGGTCTGGTGGTCAGCTCAGGTCTCGGCACGGACCCCGCCCGACCCGCGCACGGTGGGGGTCGACGATCTGGCCGAGATCTTCGGCACCGAGCAGCGGGCCGTCGCCGTCCTGCGCGCGACGACCCGCGTGCACGGCGGCACACTCCTGCACACCCTGCCGCTCGTGCGTGGTCACCATGACGGCCGGATCGTCCTGATCGGCGACGCAGCCCATCCTGTGGGCGCCGGGCAGGGCGCGTCGATGGCGCTGGAGGACGCCGTCGTCCTCGCGCAGGAGCTCGGCCGGCGGACCACTACGAGCGACGCACTGGCGGTCTACGACCGGCTGCGCGGCGACCGGCTCGGGAAAATGGTGAAGGCCGCCATCGCGAACCGCGATGCCAAGACCGCGGGCCCGGTGGCCGCCCGGCTGCGTGACCTGATCATGCCGATCGTCTTCCCGCGGATGTACGAACGGGCGACCGGCTGGCTCTACGACTACGACCTCGGTAGCCTGCCGACCGCGGCGTCGGCGACAGCCGAGGCGGGCTGACCACGCCCCACGCCCCACGCCGCCGCGCCGCCAGACCTCCGGGCTAGAGCTTCTCGACCGGGGCGTAGCGCAGGAGGAGGTCCTTCGTGCCGGTCTCGGCGCCGAAGTCGACCTTGGCCTGGCGCGAGTCCCCCACCCCGCTCGTCGTGACGACCACACCGAGACCGAACGTGTCGTGGGTGACACGGTCGCCGGGGGTCAGCTCGATGATCGGACGCGCCGCCGGGCGGCCGGGCTTCGCCCCGAACGGGGAGCTCGGCAGCTTCCCGCCGGACCCACCGGAACCGTTGCCCGCGCCCGCCGACCCACCGCCGGAGAACCGCCCACCGCCCGCGGCCGGGGCAGGCTCGGGCAGCCGCCGCCACTCCACGAGCGAGTCCGGCACCTCCCCCAGGAACCGGGACGGCGGGTTGTAGGCCGGCTGCCCCCAGGCACTGCGTACCTGGCACCTGGTGAGGTACAGCCTCGCACGGGCCCGGGTGACGCCCACGTAGGCGAGCCGGCGTTCCTCCTCCAGCCCGGTCGGGTCACCAAGCGTGCGCATGTGCGGGAAGACACCGTCCTCGAGCCCGGTCAGGAACACGACGGGGAACTCGAGGCCCTTCGCGCTGTGCAGGGTCATCAGCGTGACCACGCCGTCCGAGCCGTCGTCGTCGGGTATCTGGTCGGCGTCGGCGACGAGCGCCACCTGCTCCAGGAACTCGGCGAGGGTGCCGTCCGGGCGCCGCTCGGTGAACTCCTGGACGACCCCGACGAGTTCGCGCAGGTTCTCCACCCGGCCCTGTGCCTCGATGGTGTCCTCCGCGACCAGCTCCGAGAGGTAGCCCGTCCGTTCCAGCGTCGCCTCGATCACGGCCAGCGGGCCAGCGGGCAGCTGCTCGCGCAGGCCCTCCAGGAGGGCGACGAAATCTCGGATCGAGCGGGCCGACCTGGTCGCCACGCCGGGCACCCCGTCCACCCGGGTGAGCGCCTCGGAGAAGGCGATCCGCTCCCGCTCGGCGAAGGCCGAGACCATCGCCTCCGCGCGGTCACCGATGCCGCGCCGCGGAACGTTCAGGATGCGCCGCAGGTTCACCGTGTCCGTCGGGTTCACCAACACCCGCAGGTAGGCGAGAAGATCACGGATCTCGCGGCGCTCGTAGAACCGGACGCCGCCGACGACCCGGTACGGCAGGCCGACCCGGATGAAGATCTCCTCGAACACGCGGCTCTGCGCGTTCGTCCGGTAGAAGACGGCGACGTCCGCCGGCCTGGCCAGGTTCTCGTCGCCGAGGCGGTCGATCTCCTCCGCGACGAACGCGGCCTCGTCGTGCTCGTTGTCGGCGACGAAGCCGACGATCCGCTCGCCGTCACCGGCGTCCGACCACAGGCGCTTGGGCTTGCGCTGGGCGTTGCGGGCGATGACCGCGTTCGCCGCGGAGAGGATCGTCTGCGTGGAGCGGTAGTTCTGCTCCAGCAGGATGACCGCCGCGTTCGGGAAGTCCTGCTCGAACTCGACGATGTTGCGGATGTTCGCGCCACGGAAGGCGTAGATCGACTGGTCCGCGTCACCGACGACGCACAGCTCCGCGGGCGGAACGGCACCCGACGGCGGCACCGCCTTCGCGGGCCACCCCGCCCCGTCGGGCTCCGCGGAACCGCCGGAGTACACAGCCTCGCCGGAGCCCGCAGCCGGCTCGTCAGCCGAGGACACCGAGCGGCCCACGAGCTCACGGATGAGCACGTACTGGGCGTGGTTGGTGTCCTGGTACTCGTCCACCAGGACGTGGCGGAACCGGCGCCGGTAGTGCTCGGCGACGTCCGGGAACGCCTGTAGCAGGTTGACCGTGGTCATGATCAGGTCGTCGAAGTCCAGCGCGTTCGCCTGGGTCAGGCGCTGCTGGTAGGCGGCGTAGACCTCGGCGACCGTGCGCTCGATGTGGTTCGTGGCCCTGTCCCGGGCCGTCTCCCAGTCGACCAGCTCGTTCTTCAGCGCACTGATCGCCGCGGCGAGCCCACGGGCCGTGTGCCGCTTCGGATCGAGGTCGAGATCCCTGGTGACCAGCGTGATGAGGCGCTGGGCGTCCGCCGCGTCGTAGATCGAGAAGGAGGAGCCGAAGCCGAGCCGGCTCGCCTCCGAGCGCAGGATGCGCACGCAGGCGGAGTGGAAGGTGCTCACCCACATCGCCCGGGCGCGGCCGCCCACGATCGCCTCGACGCGCTCCTTCATCTCGCCGGCGGCCTTGTTGGTGAAGGTGATCGCGAGGATCTCGCCGGGCCGCGCGCCGCGCGCCGCGAGCAGGTACGCGATCCGGTGCGTGAGCACGCGGGTCTTGCCGGACCCGGCACCCGCGACGACCAGCAACGGCGAGCCGGCATGCACCACCGCGGCACGCTGCTGCGGGTTGAGCCCCTCGAGCAGCTCGTCCGGGTCGAGCCTGGGCGCCCGGGCGCGGGTGGCGCCGCCCGGCTCGAGCACCGCCGGGCCGAAGGCCCCACGGGACGCCCGACCGCCGCCGGGAAGATCACCGTGCGGCTCGGGGCCGTCGCCGGAGCCGGCCGGGGCACCGCCGTCGACCAGGGCCCCGGGGCCGAAGGTGTCGTCGAAAAGAGTGCTCATCAGACCTCGATCGTACGTTCGACGGGCCAACCACCCGGCGCCGCGGCCACGCCGACCGCCACGCCATGCTGCCGGGCGGGTCCGACACTTCCATGCCCCGCCCGAGCCCTCGCGGCCGGGTCTCGCCTGCCCCAACCTCCGGGCACAGGCCCGCCGGTCGGTGCCGTGGTCGGTCAGGCAACCGTCCGACGGCCCGCGGCCGAGCCGGCCGGGTCGGCACCGACGGTGCCGGTACCGGCAGCGCTGAGAGCACCAGCACCAGCACCGGCGAGTGCGGCGACCCTGGCGTCGACGGCCGGGTCGAGGTTGCCGCCGGAGATCACCACCGCGGTGGGCCCGACCGCGAGCCGGGGGGTCCGCAGCAACGCGGCGACACCCGCCGCGCCCGCGGGCTCCACCCGCTGGCCCGACCGGCGCAGCAGGACCATCGCCTCCCAGAACGCACTCTCGTCGACCGTGACGACGTCGTCGACGAGACGGGTGGCGAGCTCGAGGGTGAGCCGCCCGGGCGCGGCCACGGCCATCCCGTCGGCGATGGTGCCGGCGGCGGTTCCCGGCTGGCCGACCGCCTCCGTCGTGCCGGCGCTGCCCGGGGGCACCGTGACGCGGCGACCGGTGCGGAAGGATGTGGCGAAGGCCGGCGCGGCGGCGGACTGGACGCCGATGACGCGGACGTCCGGGCGCAGGCCCTTGATCGCTACGGCAAGGCCACACAGGAGACCACCACCGCCGACTCCGACGATGACGGTGGCGAGGTTCGGGACCTGCTCGAGCAGTTCCAGCCCGATCGTCCCCTGCCCGGCGATGACGGCGGCGTCGTCGAAGGGATGGACCAGCAGCCGGCCGCCCTCGTTCGCGAACGCGGCCGCCGCCGCGAGCGCCGCGTCGACCCCGCCCGGGACGTACTCGACCCGGGCGCCCCAACGCCGGGTGCTGGCGACCTTCGACGGGTTGGCGCTCTCCGGCACGAAGATCGTCGCTTCGACGCCGAACCGGGCCGCGGCGAAGGCGACGCCCTGCGCGTGGTTACCCGCGCTCGCGGCCACGACCCCCCGCTCGCGGGCGCGCGGGCCAGCGGCCGCGATTCGGTGATATGCGCCGCGCAGCTTGAACGAACCGGTGTGCTGCTCGTGTTCGCACTTGAGCCAGACCGGCGAGCCGGTGAGCCGGGTCAGGTCGGCGTCGGCCACGACCCGGGTGCGCCGGGCGACCCCCCGCAGCCCGTCGGCGGCGGCCACCACGTCGGCGACGTCGACCGCCAGCGCGCCGACCGACAGCGCCTCAGCAGCCAGCGCCTCAGCAGCCAGCGTTCCTGCCGGCACCGTGGCATCGGGCGGCAGCGGGGTGCCGTTGCCTGGGCGGCATCCTGCTTCCCGGCCGGACACGGCCGCTCGGGGGCCGAACGTGCGTCGCGTGGACGCCCTGCGCGCGCTGCCTGGCCGCAGCAGCCCCGGCCGCGCTCCGACCCGGGCGGCGGCCGGGGTGACCGGAGTTACGGCCGGGGCTGCCACGGCCTCGCGATCTCCCGTGTCGTCAGCGTCAGCCGTGTCGCCCACCCGGGACGGCGAGGCGCCGGTAGCCGAGGGCCCGCTCACGGATGGTGATGTCATCGAAGATCTCCTGGGTGGCTCGGCGGCCACCTCGCTGTGGCCGCGGCAAACAAAAAAGCCCCCCGCCGTAGGGCGGAAGGGCTGGGCGCGCGACCCGTTCGAGGACGGTCACGCGCCTACGTAATCACCATGAGGTGCTGCGGCACTCATCCAGCGTGCTCCGTGGCTCGGGCGTAGTCAAACCGGCCCCTCCACCGGGGAACCACCGCAGCGGCAGGTGTAGCGGCGCACCGGCCGCCCGGCTTCCACGGTCCGCGGCGCCGGGGAGATCACCGGCGGGCGCGGCGCCGACGACCCGTCAACCACGCACGGGAACACCCTAAATGCCCCGATTCGGGTGGCGTTCGCCGTCTTTTTGCTCCACAAACAAGACGTACGGCCCACAACCCGCCAACAAGAATGTCCCGCAAGAGATCTCGACGGGTACGGAAGTCGCCCGGGAAGTCACCGGTGCGGTGCCACCGGGAACGGCAGCGAATGGCGTCTGGCGAGATGCGGGAGCACGAAGTCCGACCAGATGTGACGACATGTCCGCCCGGAACGGGCGGCGCATCTCGATGCCGCCGGGCCGGTGCACGGGAAGGGCACCGGCGTGCGCGGACAACCGCCGACGGGCGCAATACGACCCGCCCCGCGCAGGCACCAGCAACTTTCTGACGGGTGGCTGACGCGATTCCCCAGGAGGCGAATCAGCACCCGACACCATCTCACGGCAATACCCGGACACAAATCACGCAACGCCACCCCGACGGGCGACGGAGAGCCTGGTAGGACGTCCCGGCGGACGCTCCGGCAGGCGGCTGACGCCCTGGCGGACGGCCGACGACGGACGCCGGCCGGGCCGCCCACCCCGTAGCGCGGACGGCCCGTAGCACGGCACGGCGCCGTGGGCGGGGGCGGGGGCCCGGGCCCGGGCGGGCCCCGGTACCCACGGGGCGGGCACGATGCCCTGTAGCCCGCCGACAACGCCGCCGGGGGGCCCTCGGCGGCCGAGCGCCCCGCAAGCACTGGTGCGGCGGTCGCACCCGGGGCGGCCGG